>JARGFV010000033.1:1312-22548 GCA_029210545.1 bacterium | reverse complement strand
GTGATCTATCAGCAGTCATTGATTTGTAAGGAAAGGGAAAACGACGCTTTTCCCTTTCCCCAAGACATTAATGAGCCAGGAAAAGTTCCGCCTGGATTTTTTGCGACTCTATCAAGGTTCGTTGCCATAACTCTTATTCCGGGTTTGTTGCTGTTTGCCGGGTCATCTTTGGCCGCGACGATCCGTGTGACCTGGGACCCGGGTCTGGTGGTGTTGGGCGGCGTTGTCCCCGTCACAGTGACGTCGCCGGTCGATCTCATGGCCGCCGACGCGTTCTTCGGTGGTGAGCGCTTTCCCCTGCTGCCTGCCGGAAACAGGTCATGGGTCGCCCTTGTCGGTGTCTCTACGAAGCGTAAAGATCCCTCCCTTCCCGTTGACCTTTCCCTCTTTCCTGCCAAGGGTGGGCCTCCCTACCGGATCCGGGCCGACCTCATGATCCGCGAGCCGGTCCCCGGGAAGAGGGAGGTTCAGGAACTGGCCCTGCCAGCCGGGATGGTCGACCTTTCAGAAAGGAGGATCAGGCAGGTCCGCTCCGACAACCGTTCCCTGGGCGACAGTCTCGCCACCAGGACGCGGGAGCGGTTCTGGAGGGACGGGTTTGTCATTCCTGTGGAGGGACGCATCTCCACAAGGTTCGGAACGGGAAGGGTTCTCAACGGGAAGCCCCGCTCATCTCACAGTGGTGTGGATGTCGCCGCCGGAAAGGGCGCCCCCATTCTTGCCTCCAACAGCGGAAAGGTCCTCCTTGCCTACGATTTCTACCTTTCGGGAAAAACCGTTGTCGTGGACCACGGCTGGGGTATCTGCACCATCTACGGCCACATGGACCAGATAGGGGTGAGGGAAGGGCAGCGGGTTGAACGGGGCCAGGCCATCGGAACGGTGGGGACAACCGGCCGGGCAACGGGGCCCCATCTGCACTTCGGTGCCTTTATCCGAGGTGTGAAGGTGAATCCGTTAAAGCTCATCGAAGTGACACGGGATTTTACGGCGGATCGTAAAATCCCGTGAGTGGAGATAAAAAAACCTTGTTGACATGGTAAGTTACGTTTCAAGCTTAAGCGACCTGGGACTCAATCACAGCCCATGCCGGTCTGGCCCTTCTGGGTGAGTTTTCAGAGGGGTTGGGACTGCCCGTTCTTCTTGATCAGGAGTGTTTATTCCGGAGAATAACAGCCAGGAGCCTGTGAGATGTTCTCCGACAGGCTCCTGGTGTTGATGCTCAACGGCGGCGGTCAGTCTTTGGAGGATCTTCGGGAAGTGAGGAGGGATACGGCTCTTCTGGATCTTCTGGGCTGGGATGAACGGTGGGCTGTGTGGTCTGGACCGTGTGAACCGGGAACTGCTACGCCTGAGGTTTAAGACCCCTGTACTCTGGACATTGACGCGACGGCCATCGAGGCGGACAAGAGTTCGGCTCGCATGACGTACAAGGGGTTTTGCGGCTACACACGGAATCCGGATCCGTCCGGATTCCGTGTTCCTGAGCCTGCCTGCCGCAGGCAGGGGGGAACTATACCCGAAATCCGCTGATTGGGCCCTTTTGGCCGGGGCTTCGGCGCTGGTCGACAGCACCTGACGGCAATTAGTCCGGTTCATCAGACCCAAAACGAAAAAGCAGCCTCTCAGACGCGCCGAACGGAGGCCAGACAAAACCAATCTCGGATTTCGGGCTTCGGGTCTTTCTTGATACTCCCCCCATACCAAGTTATACTTGTACCCTGAGCATAGGAGGGGGGCTTCCTTGCGTGTTCTGAAGATCAGCCGTGACCAGTTGAAAAAGTGGCTAGACGAGTTGAGCGGGACCGTCGACCTTTACGTGCCGATGCCGGCCGGTAAGCAGGTTCACCGGTTTGAGCCCTATACGACCTTCGAAGAGCTGGACCTGTCCTACACCCGAACCGTCCTCCCCCCCAAGAAGTTCGTCTTTCCACCCGAGGAGGTTCTCTTCAACCGGGCCCCCTCGGGGGAGACGACAGTGCCGGATCTGCCGGCCAGGGATCTGGTCCTGTTCGGGGTCCATCCCTGCGACATCAACGGCATCCGGATCCTCGACACCTTTTTCTCATCCTTCGACAAGCCGGACTGGTACTATCAGAGGCGCAGGGCCCGCCTGAGGATCGTCGGGCTTTCATGCCTTCCCGACGAGCACTGTTTCTGCCGTTCCATGGACTGTGACTCGGCCGCTTCCGGATTCGACCTTTTCTTCCACGATATCGATCCGGAAAATCAGGACCGCGGGGAAAAGGTGTTTTTCGTCTCCCTCGGAACCGTGGAAGGAGACATCATGCTCGCCGATCGCGCCGACACCCTCCCCGAGGCGGAGCCGGAGGAGCTGGAGGCCCTTCTCGAGTACACGGAGCGCCGGGAAAGCGCCTACACCCTGGACCTGGACCCCTCGATCCTGCCGCAGGCCATCAAACTCCACCAGGCCGATCCCCTCTGGGACCGCCTCGGCGAACAGTGCCTCGCCTGCGGTGTGTGCAGCCTGGGCTGCCCTACCTGCACCTGCTTCAACATCAGGGACACCAACGACCTTGAAGGCGGATCTTCCCGGGTGAGGAATTGGGACGCGTGCCTTTACAGGGACTTTGCCCGGGTTGCCGGCGATCACAACTTCAGACCTCACCGGTCCGAGCGCATCCAGAACCGCTACTACCACAAGCAGGTCGGTTTTGCCGAGGCGTTCGGCAAACCCTCCTGTGTAGGCTGCGGCCGGTGCATCAAGTTGTGCCCCACCGGGATCCACTTCGTGGAGGTCTTCCAGTCCCTGGCCCGCGAAAGGCTCCCCGTCGATGAATAACCTCTACCTTACGGCCGACTGGACCATCCTCGAGATCAGGGAGATCATCCCTGGCCACTTTTTCGTTTCCCTCTCTCCCAGCGGGGGAGGCGGTGTCCCTGAATACAGTCCCGGACAGTTTTTCCAGATTTCCGTTCACGGTATCGGGGAGGCTCCCGTCTCGGTGTCGTCGAGCCCCACACGCCCGGGAACCCTGGAGATGTGCATCCGCAAGGTTGGACGGCTGACGGCGGCGATAGCCGGGCTGAGAGCAGGCAACCGCGTGGGGATCAGGGGACCCTTCGGCAACGGTTTTCCGCTGGAAAGGATGCGGGGGAATGACCTCGTCCTCCTGGCCGGCGGGCTGGGGATAGTGCCCCTGCGATCTCTGGTGAACTACGCTGTCGACCTGCCGGGAGAGTTCGGCCAGGTGACCGTTCTGTATGGAGCCGGTACCGACGCCCAACTCCTGTTTATCGACGATCTCCTGGGCCTTTCCAGGGACATCAATATCCAGCTTATCGTTCAGGAGATAACGGGAGCCGGTCCCTACGAGGAACGGTTCGGAGACAGAACGGGTTTTGTCACCGACCTTATCCCGGGGTCGGTCACCAGGCCCACCCGGACCTTCGCGGCCATGTGCGGGCCGCCGGTCTTCTATCGGTATGCCGTGAGCGCTCTTCTGGCGGAAGGACTCAGCAAGAGGCTCGTCTACATGTCCCTGGAACGGCGCATGGAATGCGGGATCGGCAAGTGCGGGCACTGCGGTGTTGGTTACCGCTATACGTGTGTGGACGGTCCTATCTTCAACTACTGGGACGCTTTCAATATGCCGGAGCTTATCGAAATGAGAGAAGGAGAGCCGTGGATCAGCTGACGGTCGGCATCTTCGGCCTTACCGGATGCGCCGGAGACCAGCTGACCCTCCTCAACTGCGAGGATGAGCTGCTCGCCATCGCCGGAAAAGTCCGCATGAAATCGTTCAAAATGGCCTCCACCACAGAAGTGGGAGGAGAGATCGAGGTCGCTTTCGTGGAGGGATCCGTCTGCCAGCCCCGGGACCTTGCCCTGCTCAGGGAGGTCCGTGGCCGTGCCCATAACCTTGTGGCCCTGGGTACCTGCGCCTGTTTCGGTGGTGTGGCTGCCATGGACCAGCGGCTCGATCCGGAGATCCTCAAGGAGAAAGTGTACGGAACCGAAGGGGATCTGTTCGCGATCCAGAGGGCCAGGCCGCTTTCCACCTATGTGGATGTGGATTTCATGCTGCCCGGGTGCCCGGTGGAAAAGGAGCAGCTTCTGGAGACAATATCGTGTCTCCTGAAAGGAAGCTTTCCGGAGATCCCAACGACCCCCGTTTGCGCCGACTGCCGGATCCGGGAAAACGTCTGCCTGGTCATCGAAAAGGAACAGGTATGCTGCGGCGCCCTGACCCGGGGGGGGTGCAAAGCCCGCTGCCCGAGCCTGGATGTTCCCTGCCTCGGCTGCCGGGGACCGGTGGAGGACGCTTATTACCGGGCGGAGATGGAGTTCCTGGCCGCAAGGGGGGTGACCAGGGAAGTCGTTCGGAAGGAGATGCTGCTCTTCTCGACCCCGGCCGGAATGGGGGAGAGGCTGGAAAAGGAGTTCGACTAGAAAATTTCAGGAACACCATCCTGGATTTTCCGGCTGAGGATAATTTTTTTCACAGAGGTGAAAAAATTGGGTGATAAAATCATTGAAATAAAACACCTGACGAGGGTCGAGGGACACGGGGGAATAACAGTGTTCCTTGACGGAGGCAAGGTCCGGGATGTCCACATGGACATCTTCGAGGGCGGCAGGTTCTACGAAGCCCTCGTCAGGGGCAAACCGTATCACACCCTGGCCCCCATCGTTTCAAGGGTCTGCGCCATCTGCAGCGCATCCCACGCGGTGTGCGCCCAGATAGCCGTGGAGGATGCCTTCGGCATCGAGATCTCCCCCAGGACCCGGCTGCTCAGGGACCTTCTGCTCCAGGGGGAGAACATCGAGAGCCATGCCCTCCACCTTTTTCTCCTGGTACTTCCTGACTACCTGGGGTACCCGTCGGCCCTCGACATGGCCAGGGACCACGGCCACGCCGCCAGGATGGGGCTCGCCCTTAAACAGCTGGGGAACCTTATCCAGGAGACCGTGGGAGGACGGGCCGTCCATCCTCCCAACGTCCTGGTGGGCGGTTTCGGCAGGATGCCTTCCCCTTCGGCCCTCGAAAACCTGGTGGAGAAGGTCAGGATGGGGATGGAGATGATCCCCATCCTCGTGGAACTCATGGCCGGGATCCCCGTACCACGGGTCCTGGAGGAGGAGACGGTCTACCTCGCCCTCCTCCCGCCTGAAGGTTACGGGTTCGTGTCACGGCGGATCGCGGCCTCCGACGGTTCTACATACAGTGTCGAAGAGTTCGCTTCGATTTGCCATGAACGTGTCGTTTCACACTCCCATGCCAAACAGTCCCTGTACTCGAAACGCCCTTTTGCAGTGGGCGCCCAGTCCAGAGTCGTTCTGGCAGGAGACAGGCTGGAGGGGCAGGCCAGGGTCGCCCTCGACCGGTTTGGCGGTCAGCAAGGGCCCTTCGGTCAAGGGAACCCGCTGTTCAACGGGCTGGCGCAGGCCGTTGAACTTGTCTATTCTCTCGAGACCGCGGCCAGGAACCTGCAGATGCTCCTGGATGGCGCATTTCCAACGGAAGAAAAACGGCCGGAGATCGTCCCCCGCTCCGGAACAGGTATCGGGCTCATCGAGGCGCCGAGAGGGATCCTCTACCATCAGTACGAGTTCGATGAAGAGGGCACTATCGTGGACGCCGACATCATCACCCCCACCGCCCAGAACCTGTCCAACATCGAGCGGGACCTCCGGCTGATCACCGAGAGATACGGTTCAATGATCGGGAGGGACGGACTCCTGCTGCCGGGGATGGCCCCCCTGAACGGAAAGGATCTGCCGTTCCTCCTCCAGGTCATCGCCCGCGCCTACGACCCCTGCATTTCCTGTTCCGTTCACTGAACGGAACCAGATTCCAGATTCCAGATTCCAAATTCCAAAGGGATGCCGAATGAGTTAAAGTACACTGAAGGTGGAACCCACGGTGTTTTTTTGAAATGTGGAATTTGAAATTTGGAGTTGAATTTTCATGACCCCTCTCCAAGCCATCACCTTTATCCGTGATACCCTCGGCTGCCGATGCCCTGAGGAGCTGTTCCGTGGGATCCGCAACGAAGTGGATCTGACGGAGGGGCCTCTCTTCGCCGCTTTTACGTCAGTCGAGCCGGGCCTGGTTCATTATCTGGACCGGGTTCTTGCTGTGGGCGGGCGTCTCCTGGTCGCTGTGACGCGCGTTTCCGACAGTAAGACGGTGAGCCGTATGCTGGAGGCGGGGAGGGTTGTCCGCGACAGCCAGGGGTTTAACCGGTTCAGGCTGGTCGTTATGGTCCCCGTCGACAGACAGCCGGTAGAAAAAACGGTGCCGGCACATTTCGATGACCGGATCCACCTGCATATCCTCGACATGATCAGCGCAAGAGATCTTGTCTGAACATTTTCGAAAAGGAACAACGGGCAATGCTTCTTGTTGAACACAGGGTGAACACGGTGAAGCAACTGTTAGAGGTACCCCGGGATCGGGGAATCGAGATCGATATCAGGGATTACGACGGTGAACTAAGACTCGTTCACGACCCCTTTCTCGGAGGGGAGACGCTGGAAAAGTTCCTGAATGCATACGATCACGCCCTGGCCATTTTCAACACCAAGTGCGACGGGATAGAAGGGCGTATAGAAGAACTTGCCCAGCGGTACCAGGTGTCCGATTATTTTTTCCTCGACCTGGCCAACCCGACTCTCGTGCGCCTGGCCAGGGAAGGGAACCATAATATCGCCGTACGTTTTTCCGAGTTCGAGCCTGTCGAATTTGCCCTGGCTTTTGCAGGCCAGGCCAGATGGGTCTGGGTGGACTGTTTCACCCAACTCCCCCTCGACAGGGGTACGTACGAGCAGTTGAGGAAGCATTTTCAGATCTGCCTGGTGTCCCCGGAACTCCAGGGCCATCCCCGGGAGAGTATCCGGGAATACCGCCGGCTTCTATCAGGGATGCCCATCGATGCGGTGTGCAGCGATTTTTGTGATGACTGGATGAGGTGATTTGCGCGGAACGGCAGAGACAATACGCACCTGGATAAGGCGGGTTATCCTGATCATGACGGCGGCCATGGTACTCTACATCGGGCTGACTGTCTGGTCCGGGTCCGGGGCACTGCGCAGTTCCCTGTCCATGGTTCGCTCGGGCTCCACCTTGCCCCTCGTTCTGGGGCTGGTCCTGACCGGTTGGTTCATCAGAGCGTACCGTTGGCACTTTTTTACACGCACCTTGAACTGGACGGTACCTGTCGGCCACAATTTCCTGGTATTTCTCGCAAGCTTTGCTTTTACAGCCACCCCGGGCAAAATGGGAGAGATCGTCAAGGCAGGCCTTCTCCGATCCCGGTACGGCACGTCCATCACCGAGACCTTCGCCATACTCTTTGCCGAACGGCTCGGGGACCTGATAGCCGTGTTTTTACTGGCCCTGGGCGGGATGACTGTTTTCGTGGACGCTTCAGTCTACCTGCTCGTCAGCGGAGCGGTCATCGCCCTGCTCACCTTTCTCATCGTATACTCCCCTGCCCGCAGAATGGTCGCCGCCATGGCGTCAAGGGTCGCTCCCGCAAAAGCCATGGTAGAGAGGGTAGAACGGTTCCTCTCATCGGCTGTGAGCCTTTTCCGGTTTGTTCCCTTTGTGACCGGACTGGCCCTCGCTCTTGTTGCCTGGGCCTGTGAGGCTGTGGCTTTTGCCTTGATACTGGAGGGAGTAGGTATAGGGGTCCCGGTTGTTACGATTTTTTTTATTTACGGCTTTTCGACGATTATCGGTGCCTTGTCCATGATGCCAGGCGGTATCGGAAGCATGGAAGCGGCCATGCTTCTGCTTCTTGCAGCAGTTGGTGTTCCGGCGGCCACGGCTGTTATCCCGGTCATCCTGGTTCGGGCATGCACACTGTGGTTCGTCAGTATCCTCGGTTTCGGGTTTCTTCTCCTGTGGTGGATCGCGGTGGATCGCGAGTTCATGTCTATCCGGTTGAATAAGGAAAACAACTGATGACTCAGCCCCGATCCGTGCTTTTCGATCTCGATAATACCGTTTATGCCTACAGCCCGTGTCACCAGGCGGGACTCAACGCGGCCTGGTCAGCCTCTGTCGATATGGTAGGGAGTTGGGCCGATAAGGCCGCCTTTCTGGATGGATACGATCGGGCTCGTCAACGGGTCAAGGAACAGATCAGGGGTGCGGCTGCTTCTCACAGCCGGCTTCTCTATTTCAAGGCCATGTTCGAAGCGGTGCTTGGTCGCACCGACACCGGCTGTTCCAGGGAACTGGAGGAAATATACTGGAGCGGCTACTTCGATCAGATGAAACCCGACAGCGGATGCGAAGATGTCCTGTGCAGGGTCAGGAGTGCCGGGATAAGATCGGCATGGGTATCCAATTTTACAACGGAGCGTCAATTACTGAAGCTTGAACACCTGGGGTTGTCCGGGGCTGTCGATCTCCTTGTCACCTCTGAGGAGGCCGGTGCAGACAAGCCTGACCCTGCAGTTCTTCTCCTGGCCATGGAAAGACTTGGTATGGGCCCGGTAGATACCTGGATCGTGGGAGACAGTCTCACCGATGATGTCGGTTCCGGAAAAAAGACAGGAGTCTTCACCGTCTGGTTCGATCGTTACGGCGAGGGCTGCGGAAAGGGCGGTCACTCCGATCCTGACGCTGTCGTAAACAGCTGGGCCGAGCTGGGGAGGCTGCTAGGTGTCTGATCGGGCGATCCACGACCTCGTGAGTGTCTGTCGTCTTTATGGCATGGATCTCCTCCAGGTCCAGGGCGGCGGTGGAAACGCTTCCATAAAATCCGGCGACGGCCAGTGGATGTGGGTCAAGGCTTCCGGAACCAGGCTGGCAGATGTGACCCCATCCACCGGTATCGTCAAGGTGTATCTGCCAGCTGTACGGGGTGTTCTCGACCTGCCCTCGCTGGAAGATGAGGACCGTCAGGTTGCCCAGGAAAGGTCCTCAAAAATGGTGCTCGCGGCAGTGAGGGACGATACTGGTCTCAGACCCTCCCTGGAGACCCTTTTCCATGCGGTTCTCGGAGATGTGGTGCTCCACACGCATCCTGTTTTAATCAACTCCCTGGCATGCCTGGAAGGCGGCCGGGATGTCCTTTCCAAAGGAATATGGGTTCCCTATGCGCCCCCGGGAGTCGAGCTGGGTGCCAGGGTTGCCAGCTGGTGTACTGATGAGAATGAGGGAATCCTGGTTTTCCAGAACCACGGGCTGGTGGTCCACGGCGGGGATGTGCGGCGGGTGAGGACGATCATGGAATGTGTCCTTGCCCATGCGGAGTCCCTGGTCGGGCCCATTCCCCCCGATGGCCTGGGTGTGGAGGACCCGCCTGAGCACTTGAAACGGTGGGGCGGTGATCTCAAATCGGCCCTGTCCAAACGGTTCCCCGGTTCTGCCCTTGAAGTGAGGGCTTCAAAAAGGGTGTTTGTGAACAGGTACGGAAGCGATCCGGCGTCATCGGGCGATGCAGGAGCTCTAGTTCCTGACGACGTGGTCTACGGTGTGCACCGGCTCATTGAAACGGAAATCTCCGACCCGGCCCAAAGGTGTGTTGATGAGATGCCCGATCTCCCCCCGGACAGGTTGGCCGTGGCTGTGAAGGGAGGAGGGACGGTTTTTGGGGCCGCTTCACCCGATGCTGTCGATGCCATGGAGGAGACCTTGCTCGCTCACGTTCTGGTTCGCTTTCTCATTGCACGGCTGCAGGGACACCCGGTTTTTCTTCCGGAGGAGGAGATCCGATTTATCGAATGCATGGAGTCTGAAAGGTACAGGCGCGGGGTCGTGGACCGGGATCAATTTCGGGAAGGAGAGTCATAGTGCAGGTGGTTGTTCCCATGTCAGGCAGGGGATCCCGCTTTGTGAGGGCAGGGTTCAGGGAGATTAAACCTCTCATAGAGGTAGACGGCATGCCGATCATCGAACATGTCGTGGCCATGTACCCGGGAGAAACCGACTTCCTGTTCATCTGCGCCAGGGACCATCTGGAGGAAACCCCCTTGCGCTCGGTTCTCAGTGACCTGGTGCCCCAGGGCATCATTGCCGTGGTGGAACCGCACAAACTTGGTCCGGTACACACAGTTCTCGAGGCCCGGGAGTTTGTCCGCAACGATACCCCGGTCGTGGTTAACTACTGCGATTTTTCCGTTACCTGGGATTACTCCCATTTTAAAAGGACCACGTCGAAGACAGGTTGTGACGGCTGCATTACAGCGTATCGTGGTTTTCACCCTCACAGCCTCGGTCCGAACCTGTACGCTTACATGCGGGAGAAAAACGGCCGGCTCCTGGAGATCCGCGAGAAGGGATCCTTTACCGACGATCGTATGAACGAGTTTGCCTCGGCCGGAACCTACTATTTTCGCACCGGGCAGATGCTTATACACTACTTTGAGAGAGCTTATAAAGAGGGGCTCACCACGGGAGGTGAGTACTACGCCAGCCTGCCGTACAACCTCCTCCTTGAGGACGGTCTTGATGTCCTTGTCTACGAACTGGAACACTTTCTCCAGTGGGGGACACCGGAGGACCTCGAGGAATACAAGGAATGGTCCGATTACTTCACACATTGGGCCAGCTGGGTTCCTGCCGCGCGGCAGGGCGTTGGGGAGGGGCTTGTCCCCATGGCAGGGGAGGGTCTGCGGTTTGTCCGGGAACAGTATGAGGACCCCAAACCGCTCATCCCGGTATCAGGACGTCCCATGGTGGATCGCTCCATGGGATCGTTCCCTCCCTGCAGCCGTTGGATCACCCTGTGTCTTTCCAGCCACCTCGAGGATCCCCGGTTGGTCCCAGCCCTTGAAAGAGGCGGCAGGAAGGTCCAGGTCATGGTCGTTGAACAGCCCACGGAAGGGCAGGCGAGCACCTGTCTCCTGGCCAGGGATCAACTGGGTATGGAAACCCCACTTTTTATCGGTCCGTGTGATGCCGGCTTCGTCTACCACGAAGGTGCGCTGTCTGAAGCGCTCAACGAACCGGGGATCGACTGTCTCGTCTGGACCTTCCGGGACCATCCCCACGCTAACCGGAACCCGGAGCAGTACGGCTGGGTTCAGACGGATATTGACGGTTCAGTGACGGGGGTGTCGTGTAAAAAGCCGCTGGGAGAGGATGTTTCCGGCGACCCCGGGGTGACAGGTGCGTTCTGGTTCCGCAAGGCCCGTTATTTTCTGGAGGCTGCCGATGCCATGATCGCCGCGGATGCCCGCATCAACGGAGAGTTTTATGTGGATCTGGCCATCGATTTCCTGGTTGGCGCCGGGCGGAGGGCATGTGTCTTCGATGTGATCCACTACATCTGTTTCGGCACCCCCGACGATGTCCGGACTTTTGAATACTGGGAACGCTACTTTTCAATAGCTTCCCACCATCCGTACACGGTAAGCGAGGGGGGCGGTCCAGTTGATCTCTGAGGGTGCGCCCAGGTTGTCCATCGTGTTGCCTTGTTACAATGAGGCCGATTCACTTCCCGATCTGCTGGCTTCCTACCGGGAGGTCTGGGAGGACCTTCCCGCCGAGCTTGTCCTTGTCGATAACGGAAGTACAGACGAAACGGCCACTGTTCTGGAAAGGGAACTTTCACGGCCCGAGTATTCCTTTGCCAGGGTCGTGCGTGTCAAACGCAACCGAGGATACGGGCACGGTATCGCTGCCGGGCTGTCTGCAGCCAGAGGGGAGTACCTTTCCTGGTCCCATGCCGACATGCAGTGCAGTCCGGCCGATCCTTTCAGGGCCTATCACGAATCAATGCGTGCTCCCGATCCGGACCGGATCGTTGTAAAAGGACTGCGGACGAATCCGCGCGGCATCGCGGCGAAACTGATCACCGTGGGAATGTCCGTGATCGCATCCACGGTGCTTGCAGCATCTCTTTCCGATATCAATGCCCAGCCCAAGGTCTTCAAACGTGATCTGCTGACTTTCCTGAGCGACCCGCCGGACGGTTTCCAGTTTGACCTTTACGTATTGTACATTGCCAGAAGGCAGGGTTATGGTATCCGGACCATCCCCGTCCATTTCGGGGAGCGGATTCACGGTGAATCCAGGTGGGCGGCAACTTTCCGGTCCAGATTCAGGACAATAATGGCCACCATACGTTATATCTTCCGGCTCAGATTCAGCAGCCGGGCATAACCCGGAAAGGTCCCATGACGAAGAGGGGACAGGTGAACATGGATGTCGATCACGGCCCGATTAGATCATGGCGATGGCTGGACCTCTTCGGGCTGGCCCCTCTTTTCAAGAGCCGATTCTTCTGGGTCCTTCTTGCCTTTAAGCTCTTTCTTGGTTTTTCCGCTGCATCCTACTTCCTGAGCGACCTGTTTGTCCCTTTTATTAACCGGTTTGCCGAGGCACCCCTGGAGTCGCCATGGGAGTATTTCTTCGCCATGGGTCGTCTCAACAGCTTCCCCTATCCCACCATAATGCTCCTTGTCCTGGGTCTCCCGAGGCTCATCCTCAGCCCGTTCCTCCAGAGCGGTGTCGATGTAGTGACCAACTGGCATCTTCTTACCATGCGGCTTCCCCTGCTGGTTGGAGACATCGTCGTAGCTGCGGTACTGGTTCACTGGTTCCCTCACCGGGTAAAGCGGATCCTCCTGTATTACTGGTGCTCACCGGTGGTCATCTACATCTGTTACTGGCATGGGCAGCTGGACATCATTCCAACGGCGATCTTCATGGTGGCCCTCACTCTTCTAAAGGAGAACCGCAACCTCGGCGGCATGGTCCTTCTCGGGCTGGCCACCTGTGCGAAGACCCACCTTCTGGCTGCCTGGCCCTTCGTTCTCATCTACCTTGTGCACCGGGTCGGGCTGTTCCGGGCTTTACAGGGTCTTGGCGTCTCCCTTGTCTCCTTCCTCCTCCCCATGGCGCCCTACCTGGGAAGTTACGCATTTCGTGCCATGGTGTTCGGTACAGCAGAGCAATCCCGTCTTTTCGCCTTTTCCATCCCTGTGGGGCCCCAGGAACTGTCCCTGCTCCTGGCGCCATGCGCCATTATCGTTCTCTGGTTCCGGTTTACCGCATACGCACGCAAGAACTGGGACCTGTTTATCCTGTACATCGGAGTCCTGTTCTCGGTGTTTGTCCTGCTCATTCCACCCCGTCCCGGTTATTTTCTCTGGTCACTGCCCTTCGTGGTATTTTTCCTCTGCAGATCCGGCAGGACCTATCAGACCCCCTACCATGCCTACTCTATCTCCTACCTGGTGTTCTTCTGGATGAGCCGCGGTTCGGACCTGTTCGACGCCTGGAGTGTGACTTTCCCGGCCCTGGCATCAGTTAAGGAACCGCTGATGCTCCTTGAGGGGCCCCTGGGACCGGTCAAGGCGGGTATCGCGGTTAACCTTGCTTACACAATGATGGAGGTGTCCCTGGCCGGGATCGTTCTCAATATGTACTTGTTCGGTGTGAGAAGTAACGCTGTTTACCGCATGAGAAACACTCCATTCATGATCGGTGTGGCAGGCGACAGCGCTTCGGGCAAGGATAGTTTTGTTGAGCTCATATCACAGGCCCTCGGCAGGGAACGGGTCACGTCAGTGGCGGGGGACGATTACCACCGCTGGCCGAGAGGCCACGAGATGTGGCAAGTTTTCACTCATCTCGATGTTCATGCCAACGAACTCCACCTGCAGCAGGAACATGCCATCGCTGTCCATGATGGAAAGACCATCATCAAGGGCAGTTACGACCATTCCACCGGGCAGTTCACAGAGGCCTGGCCACTGGACCCTGATCAGTATGTCGTCTACCAGGGACTTCATTCCCTGTCCATGGAGACCATGCGGAACCTGTATGACCTGAAAGTTTTTCTCGACCCTGACGAGAAACTTCGCAGATACTGGAAAATCCGGCGGGATGTGCGGGAGCGAGGATACAGGCCTGAGGAGGTATTATACTCCCTCCAGGAAAGGGAGCCTGATCGCGCGAATTTCATCATCCCCCAGAGAGCCTACGCCGACATCATCGTTCACTGGATGACGAAGAGTGAAGTTGAGGACCTGGCGTTGGATACCGTGATCGAGGTTGACCTGCACGTGATGCTGGTAAACAGTTTTGGCCTTGCGAGGGCGATGCAGGAACTCAGCCGCTATGAGACCCTGCACATCGAGCACGAACCTTATGTCGACGCCAAGTGGCAGGCACTCGTTATTTCGGGCAGCGTTGAAGCCGCCGGTTTGTCCTCCGTTGCCCGGACGGTCATCCCTAACCTCGAAGAGATCGCACCCCAGTTTGAGTTTACCGATGGACTCCCAGGCTGCCTGCAACTGCTGTTTCTCATCTGTGTCTCGGAAAAGGTGAGCTGGAGCAGTTAGGAGTGAAAAAGGTGATAAATGATCAGAGCGGGTGGGTGGAGAAGCTTCCTTGGCTCATCCGGCTGTTTCAAGGCAACCGGTGGCAGCCATTCCTTCTGGCGGCTATCTGTTACCCCCTTGCCCTGCGCGGGTTCCAGCAGTTCCTTGCATCCGGGAGCACCGCCTTCGAATGGCCGGCCCTTGACATGGCGCTCTATTTTGAAAGGGCTGCCGATCCGGATTTTCTCAGGGGGGATTTCTTCACGGAAGCGAGCGCTGCCCCGAACCCGCGGCATGTATTCGGGAAACTGGTCCTGTCTTCAGGCGCTCTCCTCGGATGGGGCTGGTACCAGGTCCTGTTTGGAATGAAGCTCTTGTGCGCACTGGCTTTCCCCCCGCTTTATTTCCTCACAACCTGGCGGCTTACTGCCGACCGCTTCCGCAGTTGGCAAGGAAGCCTGGTGGCCATATGTGTGGCGGTTCTCGGTATCGTTCTTATCGTGTCCACCCGGCTCGGGGAGTACCTGTCGGTGGCCTGGTTCAAGCCGTACAAGGTTGACGCCACCCCTCAATCCCTGTCCCTTCTCATCGGTATGACAGGTGTCATCCTTGTCGCAGAGTCGGGGGCAGTTCTCTTTGCGGCAGGTCTTGGACTCCTGGCCCTTTCGTGTCTGATCCACCCGGCCATCGGGATCTTTCTTGCCGCCGTGGTGATCCTGTCCAGGGTGGGCATCACATCCAGGCCCAGGCTGGCCATGGTGGGGATGACAGCGTTCCTCGCGGGAATGGCCGTTTCGCTCATGTTCCCTCCTGACCTGAAGATAAACGCCGCCGAGTTCGTGCGTACCTATGTTGTGGAAAGGCATCCCAGTCACTACCTGCCGTCAGCCTTTGGCACGCTGACCAGTTGGCCATGGTACCGAAGCTTTACGGTGGTCACTATGTGCATGATCCTGCCGCTGGTCTACTTCGCCCGCCGACGGGATCTGGCCAGGTTTGCTCCCGCTGCGCTTTTTACGGCAGCCTATACGGGAAGCCTGGCCGCGCAGTGGTTTTTCGTGGTGGTGTTTCCTGTCAAGCAGGTCGCGGTTCTCGGGCCCATAAGGTTCACCATTTTCGGCTACCTCATGGTGGTCATGGGCTGGTCCATGATGCTGGCAGATGCGGCGGATGCGATGTCCGGAAGGTGGGTCTTTTCGGTCCCTGTCGGCCGTCAGGCCCGGCCCTTCCCCGTGTGGCCGGTCACGGGGCTTGTTCTGGCTGCCGTTGTTCTCGTGACATCGATCCTCTCTCCGGTCCTTATTGACGATCCGGAAAGCCGGGTCACGCGTCATTACGGCGGGCTGTTCAAATGGATCGCCTCGACTCCGGAAAAGTCCACCTTTGCGGTGTATCCGGGGTACCTCAACCTTTTCCTCCCGGTGTTTACCCGCAGACCGGTTTACGCCAACAATGGTTTCCCCTTCCGGGAGGATTTTTTCGCTGAGTACACCGACCGTTATGCCCGCCTTTACGGAAGCGCGGCCCAATTGAAGGAAATTTCAGGGAGCTGGACAGGGGCCCGTTCCGCCGCCTTCTACCGCTCCAGGACACCGGCTGATTTCATGGAAGCGTCCCGGAAGCATCGTCTGGATTTCGTCATCATGGAAAAGGATCATGCCGGGCGCTTCGCCGGGCTCAGGCCTGTCTACCAGGATGAGCGTGTCCTGATCTACCCCCTGGGTGGTCAGGAGGCATTCAGGTGACAACCTCCCCACGGGGTAAGAGCGTCCTGTCCGGTTTTTTGTCAAGGCTGGTACCGTCCTCCCTGGCCGAGATCACTTCGGGAACGGAAAACCGGCGTAAGATCTCTTCCAATACAGCCTGGCTTTTCGGGGACCGGGTGGTTCGAATGGGTGCCGGTCTTGTCGTTGGTGTCTGGCTCGCCCGCTACCTCGGCCCTGAGAGTTTCGGGGTTTACAGCTACGCTATCGCCTTCACCTTCCTGTTCTCTCCCATTCGCAGCCTCGGCCTGGAGCGGGTCGCGGTCCGGGAACTGGTGAAAAGACCCGGGGATGCGGGTCCTGTCATGGCCAGTTCCATGTTGCCCATGCTGATCGGAGGGGTGGCCGCCTTTGCCGCTGCCGGAATCGCCGTCGGCGTGATACGCCCAGGTGACGCCACTGTCCGCAGCCTCGTTCTGGCTGTCGCGGCGGGGATGGTCTTCCAATCCTTCGACGTGGTGGATTACTATAACCAGTCCAGGGTTGAATCCCGGTTCACCGTTCTGCCCAAGGGACTCGTGTTCCTTGCTGCTTCGGCCTCAAAGGTGGCACTGATCGTGGCCGGGGCCTCGGTGGTCGCCTTCGGATGGGTCTACGGAGCCGAACTTCTTTCTGCTGCGGCGGCCCTCACCATCGTCTACCTGATGCGCCGGGACACGCCGGCTTTAAACCGATGGAGACCGGCTTTAGGGCAGGTACGGGAGCTGCTTGCAGATAGCTGGCCCCTGCTGATCTCCTCTGCCCTCATCGTCATCAACATGCGTATCGATCAGGTAATGATGGGCGGCATGCTTGGGGACCGCCAGGTGGGGATCTACTCCGTGGCTGTCAGGCTCACGGAGCTTTGGTACTTCATACCGATCATCCTTCAGTCCACACTCATGCCCAGCATCGTCAGGGCCGGGGAGGTGAGCCGTGCCCTGCTCGATCGCCGTATGCACAGCTTTTACCGGCTCATGTCTGGCCTCGCCTATATGATCATCGTGCCCATGTGGCTGCTCGCCGACCGGCTGGTGCTCCTGCTTTTTGGCGAAGCCTATGTGGAGGCTGTTCCCATGCTCCGGTGGCTCCTGATCACAGTGCTGTTCGTGAACCTGGGCCTGGCCCGCACGGCCTTTCTGACCACGATGAACTGGACTCGCCTTCACATGGCAAGCTCGGTGCTCGGAGCCTTGATAAACGTCGCCTTGAACCTCATACTGATCCCGGTATACGGCGGCATGGGAGCGGTGACCGCCTCCCTGATCGCCTATTGGGTACAGGTCCACGGTGCCTGTTTCCTTTTCCCCGCATTGCGGGGAACGGGATTGAGCATGCTCAGGGCCATGGTGCTGATGCCCGCATCCTTCGGTGACGATCTTGGGGAGGAGAAATGATCGAAGTGCTGCGCTCGGCACGAGACTGGATCGAGAGGTGCGCACTGGTCCAACCAGAAGAGGACCGCATCCTTTCTTTCATCAAGTCCATCGGGTCGGCCCCCGGTCGCCGCGTCCTGGACGTGGGGTGCGGTTACGGTTCCAAGTTGAGAAAGATCGCCTCAGCGGGTTACGAGGCAGTGGGTGTGGATGTCAACCAGGACGCCGTCACCGCGGTAAGGGAAAGCGGCCTGTCCTGTTTGACCGCGGGAGAGTTCAGGGAGACAGCGGACCTTTACGATGTCATCCTCATGTCCCACATCATCGAGCACTTCGATGCGGACGGCCTCGTGGGTTTTATGGACAGTTACCTCGACAGACTGAAGCCCGGCGGCCATGTCCTCATTGCCACACCTGTTTTCTCACCACGGTTCTTCGAGGATCCTGACCATGTCCGTCCTTACCATCCCGGAAGCATCCTCATGATCTTCGGTGAGGGGGACCACCAGGTTCGGCTGCGCGGACGGCACGGACTGCGCCTGGTGGACCTGTGGTACCGGCGGCAGCCCTGGTCCATTACCTTCGCCAGGGGGATCGGGACTTCAGGAGGATTTACACTTGCGGGTCTTGTGAACCTGCTTCTGGCCGTTTTTCACCTTGCCACCTGCCGTATGGCCGGCCGCGTCACCGGGTGGGTGGGGCTTTTTGTCAAGGAGTGACCTGCAATGATGCCACTGGAAAGTCCGTATGCCTGATCCGTCAACAGCCCCCGTTCTCCTGCTCATCTTCAACAGGCCCGATGCGGCGGCTCGGGTGTTCGAGCGTGTCAGGCAAGCCAGGCCGGCCACGCTCTACGTTGCTGCCGACGGTCCACGTGAAAGTGTCCATGGGGAGAAGCGCCTTTGTGCCGAAGCCCGACGGGCCGCTACCAATGTGGACTGGCCCTGCGATGTGAAAACCCTGTTCAGGGAGGGGAACCTCGGGCTGCGGGCTGCCGTCAGCGGGGCTCTGGACTGGTTCTTCGGACAGGAGGAGGAAGGGATCGTCCTGGAGGATGACTGTGTTCCATCGGGCAGTTTTTTCCCCTTCTGCACCGAACTCCTTGAGAGGTATCGTCACACCCCCGAGGTCATGGCGGTGTCCGGCGTCAACTTCCAGTTCGGGGCCCATAAAACCCCTTACAGCTACTATTTCTCCCGGTATAACCACTGCTGGGGGTGGGCCAGCTGGAGCAGGTCGTGGGAAGCTTACGACAACGACATGACACGGTGGCCGCAGGCCAGGGAGGACGGGACTCTCGGAAAGGTCCTCGGAGACCCTGAAGCGGCGCGCTACTGGAAAGAGGCGTTCGATAAAGCATACCGGAACGAGGTTGATTCCTGGGCATACCGGTGGACCCTGTCCACGTGGCTTGCCGGCGGAGTGGCTGTCCTGCCCACTGTCAACCTGGTGACCAATATCGGTTTCGGCGACGAGGCGACACACACACGCGGCAGGAGCCTGCTGGCCTGCATGAAAACCGGGGAAATAACCTTCCCCCTGAGACATCCCCCCGGCACCTCGGTGGACGAAAACGCTGACCGCAGGACCTTCGACACCTGCTACCGGAGAACCCTGTCGGTGAGGATCAGGAATAAATTAGGACATCTTTTCCGGTGCCGGGGTCCGAACTGTTGAAGATCGGAGCAGTCCGGATATTGGGGACCCTTTCAGCCGCCTGGCGGGCTGCCTGGTCGGTTCCGGGAAAGTACAAGTACCTGTTCCTGTTAAAACCTCTGGACGCCACCCGGTACCTGGAGTTCGGATACCTGTTGGAGTTTCTCGACCAGAGGAAGGACCGGCCCGGCGCCGTGCTGGACGTCTCATCTCCGGTGATGATATCCCACATCCTGGCCCGCCGGGGTTATTCCGTAACGAAAACGGACATCAATCCGGGTGAGGCGAGGTTCGTTGGAGGGACGTCGAACCCGCACTTCGAGGTCCAGGATGCAAGGGATCTCGCCTTTCCGGACGGGACGTTCGACCTGGTGGTGTCCATCAGTGTCATCGAGCATGTTTACGAGGAATATGGATCGGTCATTGATGAGATGGTGAGAGTTACCCGGCCCGGTGGTTATATCTACCTGACCTTTCCAGTGGCCGGTGAGCATCGGGAAGAGTGGGTCGATTCGGATATCTACGGAGCTCAGGCCCGTGCCGGGCAAAAGGTGTTTTTCCAGTACCGGTTCGGTTCCGATCAGTACCGGGCCCTTCGGGAGGGATTACCGGACGGTTGCCGCTGATATCTTCTGGGAGAGGAGAGACGGCCTTTACGACAAGCTGGTGGGTCGTTTGCGGAAAGCCCCGCAGTCTGTAGTTGCAGCTCATCTGAGAGCAGCTTTCTGGAATTTCGTGACCGGTCCGTTCTTCTTTAAATCTGATCCCGGCGATTTCCAGATTTCCCGCCGGTTCGGCAACGCCCACTGGATCCTGAGGATCAAGGAAGGTCAGGTTGATCGATGAGCACACCCGGATATTTCGATCTGAGGAGGATGAATCCGCCAGGACCCGATGAGATAGCCGAACCTCCTGAATGGCTTGAGGAGGTGTTGACAGATCCCGGTGAGCGGGTGCTGGAAGTCGGCTGCGGATCGGGAGTTGTCCTGAAAACTCTCAGGGACCGGGGTTACTTTGCCCTGGTTGGAGTGGATGTGGACCAGTGGGCTGTTACCCACTGCCGGGAGGCAGGGCTGGATGTTCGTCTCATCTCGAGCATCCAGGAGTTTACCGGAACCATTGACGAGCGTTTTGACCTCGTTCTCATGCTCCACGTGCTCGAACACCTGGAAAAAGATCAGATCATTGCGTCGCTGACCGCCATCAGGTCAAGGATGGCGGCCGGCGGCCGGATCGTGGTGTCGGTTCCTAATGCTCAATCTCCCACAGGTGGATACTGGGCTTACGAGGATTTCACCCATTCCACCATCTTTACTTCCGGGAGCCTTTACCATGTCCTCTCGGCTGCGGGTTTCACCCGGATCGAACTCGTCGATCCTGTCGGTCTTGCAGGTCTGGGGCCGGTAAAGGCAGCCTTGCGAAAGGCACTGGTCTCTCTGTATGGATGGACCAGGACGCTGGTCAACAGGATGACGGGCAGTTCCTGGCATGGTCCAAGCCCCCGTGTATATACTTTCGAGGTCAAGGCGGTAGCGTACAACCGATGAAGGATCTGAAGCGTAAAATGAGCCGCGGACTCATGCTAGCTGTCGACAGCCTGGCTATAGCTTTGCCCACCAGGCCTGCGGATGCGAGAGGGCGCAAAAAAGTTCTCGTGGTACGGCTGGACGCCATGGGCGATCTCGTCCTGTTCACGGATGCTTTGAGGGCGATCCGGGAGAGGTACCCTTCAGAGAGCTGGGAGCTGACCCTGGCCGTTAACGCCATGTGGACAGGCCTTCTGACAGGTCAGGGGTTCGCGGACCATGTTCTGCCCCTTGATCGGTCACGTTTTCTCTCCTCTGTCAAATACAGGTACTCGATCGCAAGGGAGGTAAGGAGCAACAGGTTCGATCTTGCTCTTAACCCGACCAGAAGCAGGGAAGCGATGCTGGGGGACGCTCTGATCAGGTTAAGCATGGCTCCGGAACGGATCGGATGGGAAGCGGGAGCGGATAATATTTCGACTGCCGGTCGGATCATGTCTGACCGGTGGTATACGCGGCTTTTTCCAGCCCGGGAACCGGATCTCATGGAGCTGGAGCGAAATGCCATGTTCGTGCGCCTGCTGGGATCGGAGGAGTTCGAGGCGTCAATGCCGAAGCTCGAAGTACAGCCTGGCTGGATTAATGATGCTCGCAACATTCTGGATGATAGGGGAGTTGGAGATAA
>JARGFV010000033.1:0-1217 GCA_029210545.1 bacterium | reverse complement strand
CGTCAATGCCGAAGCTCGAAGTACAGCCTGGCTGGATTAATGATGCTCGCAACATTCTGGATGATAGGGGAGTTGGAGATAAGTTCGTCGTCCTGGTGCCTGGTACCGGACTACCGCAGGAAAGAGAGTGGCCTCGGGATAAATGGGCCCGCCTTTCCGAAAGGGTGGTGGAAACTACAGATCTCGAAGTCGTGCTTTGTGGAGGGGAGGATGACAGATCGTCTGCCGAAGAGGTCGTCCGCCTTTCCGGGTCGCCTGTTTTTGACCTTGTCGGATCAACCACAGTACGGGAGTTGGCCGGGGTGATCGCTCTCGCCGGGGTCCTCGTGGGCAGTGATACGGGTCCGGTGCACCTGGCCGGAGCCCTGGGCGTGCCGGCGGTCTGCATCCTCGGTGGAGCATTCCCTGGCCGGTTCTTTCCCTACAGCGTGACCGGACCAGGTCCGGTTCCGGTTGTGGTCTTGTCAGGAGAGTGTACCTGTGAGCGGTGGAACTGCCGGCGCTGGTCGGAAATGGACGGTACCTTTCCATGTATCGACGCCATCGACGCTGAAACGGTTCACCATGAGGTTGTACGGATAGTTGGAGACGATCTGAAAACGCGGGATTAGAAGTGCTCCGGGAAAAAGGGGGAAAGAGGGCAGTTTCCAACTTCATCCGATCAACAAGCTGTTATTAATTTCCCGAAATGGAACCTTTCGGCTCGGAGCTCAATCCCGGCTCGATCCCGTGGTCGAGGAAATATCTTTCCAGGATCTGCCGGGTCAGGGCTACGAGGGGTACCGTGAGCAGTTCATCCACCCCTGTCCAGAGATGGTCCAGCCCTTCACGGATGTAATGGTGCTCGCCGGAGTCGATCCTGGCTGTGTGGTCGAAGGAGATGAAGTGGTTGCTCTCCTCGATGTGTTCGTTGGGACCGAGAAAGACCGGCTGGATGGACAGGCCCGTCAGGTCCATGACCCGGTCAACCAGGCATTTCCGGAGGGTTTTACCGGGTGTTACCCTGCACCAGGGAATGGCGTAGGCGTACTGCTCCACCTTGCGCACCAGAAGGACCTCACCCTTTTCGTTCTGAATGATGACTCCAGCAAAGTTCTCGATGCCCGGTTCCATGGTTTTCCTGTCCTCATCCAGTTCAAAATTGATAGGGTCGCAAAAAGTCCAATCCGGGACTTTTCGCTCCACGGAAAGGGAAAAGCGTCGTTTTCCCTTTCCTC
>JARGFV010000032.1:8778-23193 GCA_029210545.1 bacterium | reverse complement strand
GATCTATCAGCAGTCATTGTAAGGAAAGGGGAAACCACGCTTTCCCCTTTCCGGAGCGAAAAGTCCCGGATCGGACTTTTAAAGACCACGGCCGACAAACTTTTACGCAGCGTGTCAGGGTTTTCCGACACGCTGCTAGACACTGGCGAACAGAGCCATGGACGCTACAGAGAAACGGGTCCTTTTGCGTCAATGGCCATATTCGCCATCCGGTCCGCTTCTTTATTCTCTTCCCTCGGAATGTGCGTGAGAACGCTTTTCCTGAACCCGGAGAGCTGCTTGATGGCAGAGAAGTAGAGGTCTACCAGGGAGAGGCTTCTTACCTTGTACTGGCCGTTGAGCTGCCGCACCATGAGTTCGCTGTCGGATCTGACTTCAAGTTCCCTTACCCCCATGTCCGCCGCCGCCTTCAGGCCAAGGAGGAGAGCCTTGTACTCTGCCACGTTGTTGGTCGTCTCGCCAAGGTATTCACCCAGCCGCACAACCTTCTTCCCCACCTGAAGGACCACCCCTGCTCCAGCCGGGCCCGGGTTCCCCCTGGCGCCGCCGTCCACGGAAAGAACGGCTGTCTCAAACAGTTCCCGCTCGGGACCGGCAGCCTGGGCCAGGACCCTGCGAAGGTCCTCACGGGTCAGGCCCGGAAAGTCTGAAAGGGTGCCTTCCACGTCAAGGTCCCTTGCAAGACGCCGGATCACAGGACCCGGGTCAGTGCTGGTCTTCATAGATGATCCGTCCGCAGTTGGGGCATTGATGGATCCCGCCCTTGGCCAGGACCTGATTATAAAGCTGGGGAGGGATGGTCATAAAACAGCCGTTGCACACCCCGCCGGAGACACGGACAACACCCTTACCCTTATACGTCTCAAAAACCTTCTGATACTTGGCGAGCAGATCTGGTTCGATGAGGCTCGCCTCCACCTCACGGTTCTTTTCCAGATCCTCCCGCTCACCCTGGATCTCCTTGAGCCGTCCGTCCGCGGCGGTGCGCACCTGGCCGAGGAGTTCGTTGATCTCTTCGATCTTTGAATCTAGTTCCGCCAGACTCTCCACGATAGTAGCCTGTTCCTCGCTGAACTCCTTAAGCTGACCGTCCAGGTCGCCACGTTTCTTCCGGGCTATTTCCGTTTCCCGCTGCACTGCCTGGTACTCCCTCTGGGTCTTGACCGCCAGAGTCCTGGCCTGACAGCGGCGTTGATGCTCCTTGACCTCCCCGAGTTCTTTCGATATCAGGGAAAGCCTCTCATCCAGAGCGCTCAGGGAAGCGCTCACCTGCTCTCTTTCCTTCAACAGCTCCTCGAGAGTTACCTCCTTCTCCTTCAACTTGACCGGGATCTCTCCCTCTTCACGCTGAAACGCGACGATCTTCTCGTCCGTTTCCTGTAAATGAACCAGTCTGTCCAGCATATCCTTCACCTCTTCCTCCTTGGAATATGATAACACTCCGCCCGTGTCCCATCAGGACAGAGAGACGAAGGGGTCACTCTCCCGGGCAAATGTGCTGTCGATCCGCCAACCGCTTTGGGCTATCCGACTGTCGAGCAACGAGGCAAAACGCCTCAAACCGTATCTTTCAGGGGCGAAATGCCCCATGTCGAGTACCGTGATTCCCATATCCCGGGCACTTCTCGCGTCGTGGTATTTCATGTCTCCCGTGATAAAGAGCTGTGCCCCTGCGGACACGGCCGCTCCCAGGAGAGAAGAGCCGCTGCCGGCACAGACGGCAACCGTCTTCACCTTGCGCCCCCGTGTACCCACAAGCCGGGCGGTGTCGACCTTGAGGGCCGACTTCAGCCTGGAAGCGATCTCGCCGACAGATGTTTTCCCTTCCAGGGTGCCCACGAGGCCCATCCCGGTGGAGCTTTCCGCGGATTCGAGCGGGTACGCATCCAGTGCCGGCTCCTCGTAGGGATGGGTCCTCCTGATCGATTTAAGGACCGTGGCCAGCACATCGCCTTTGACGATCAGCTCCAGCCTGAACTCGTCAGCCTCCTCGAAACGGCCAGCCTCTCCCCGGGCGGGGCCGGACGCGTCTTCGCCGAAAAAAGTGCCGACTCCCCGGGTGGCGAAAGAGCAGTGAGAGTAGGAACCGATGTGGCCCGCCCCGGCATGAAAGGCAGCATCACGCACCTTTTCCAGGGACCCTGCCGGTACGAAAGCGACCACCTTGAAGCCATCGGACCCGGTGCCGGAAAGGACCTTCGTGTCCTGCAGACCGGCCAGGCGCGCCAGCTCAACGTTGATACCAACAGGTGACGCGTCCAGATTGGTGTGGACGCTGTAGACGGAAAGGCTCCCCTTGACCGCCGTGACGAGGGGCTTGCCCTTTGTACCCGTAATGGCACGATGGTCCAGGGGTTCAAAGATCATGGGGTGGTGAGAGACCAGCAGGTCCACGCCCTTCCCCACTGCCTGGTGGACGACCTCTAAACCGGCGTCCAGGGCATACATGATCTTTTTTACCTGAGCAGCCGGGTCCCCGCACTGCAGGCCCAGAGGATCGCCGGCCATGCCGATTGAAAGCGGAATGATCTCTTCGATAAGTGTAACGATCTGTCCAACCGTTGGAGCTTTCATTCACATAATATCCAAAATAAAAAAGGTGCACTCGCTTCGAGTGCACCTGGTCTTCTGGCGTCAGGGCTTAAGACAACTTTCCCGGTTCTCTCCGGGGACCCTCATGGGTGGACCCCCTTTTCAGGACAACCCTCGCCCTCCCCAAAAAAACTCCCTGTTCTATATTTATCCGGCAATGCGTCACCTCTGTTTTTGGTGGGCCCACTCCGACTCGAACGGAGGACCTACCGGTTA
The DNA here is from genome assembly GCA_029210545.1 of bacterium. Classification (NCBI taxonomy): domain Bacteria; species bacterium. The sequence continues at coordinate 20,385 of JARGFV010000032.1, read as the reverse complement.
TGAGCCGGTGGCTCTAACCAACTGAGCTATGGGCCCAACGAAACTTGATATCTTGAATCGCCTCGTCTGTCAACAACCTTAATAGCTTCCGTGGCAATTCAAGACACACAAGACACGGAGAGGGGGAGAAGGGGTGACGCGGAGAAAGATCAAGGTTTTCCCCGTGTCGCCGCGTCAGGATTGAGCAGCGAATCGGCTCAATCCTCGTAGAACGGCTTTAACTTCTTGCACCTGCTCGGATGCCTCAGCTTCCTCAGCGCCTTCGCCTCGATCTGCCTGATCCTCTCCCTGGTGACGCTGAAGTTCTGACCCACCTCCTCCAGGGTGTGATCGGTGCGCTCGTCGATTCCGAACCGCATCTTGAGCACCTTCTCTTCCCTGGGTGTAAGAGAGTTGAGGACTCCTCGCACCTGCTCCTTGAGGCTGGCATGGACCACAGCATCGCCGGGTGAGATAACCTTTTTGTCCTCGATGAAATCGCCCAGATGGCTGTCCTCTTCCTCGCCGATGGGGGTTTCCAGGCTGATCGGTTCCTTGGCTATTTTCAGGACCTTCCTCACCTTGTCCAGGGGCAGGTCCATCTTCTCCGCGATCTCCTCGGGCATGGGCTCCCTGCCCAGTTCCTGGACCAGCTGCCTGGAAGTCCTGATGAGCTTGTTGATGGTTTCGATCATGTGGACCGGTATCCGGATGGTCCGGGCCTGATCGGCAATGGCGCGAGTGATCGCCTGACGGATCCACCATGTGGCGTAAGTGGAGAACTTGTAGCCCCTTCGGTACTCGAATTTGTCCACCGCCTTCATAAGCCCGATATTCCCCTCCTGGATGAGATCCAGGAACTGCAGTCCACGGTTCGTATATTTCTTGGCGATGCTGACGACCAGGCGCAGGTTCGCTTCCACCAGCTCCTGCTTGGCATCGCGGGCCCGGATCTCAGCCTGCCGGATCTTTTCCCCGTCCGCCAGAATATCGTCGCAGCACATGCCGGTTTCGATCTCGATCTCTTTCAGGCGCTTGCGGGCATCCCGGAACAGCTGGCGGTAGCTTGTCAGCTGGGCGATAGACATCCCGGCTTCCCGGGCTGCCGTTTTGGCCTCTCCGTCGCGCGCTTTTTTAAGAAGCTGCCCCATCCGCCACTCGCTCATCCCGGTCCGGTTGTAAATGCTGTCCATGCGGTTCCGGTAATGGAGGACCTTTTCCCGCAGAGCCGTCACCCTGGAAGCGAACCGCGAAACCTGTCTGGTGTTCAGCCCCATGTTCCTGATGTCCCGGGAGGTATCTGTCCGGGTACGCTGGATCCTCCTGGCGATCTCTGCCGCCCTTTTCCTGGACGCTTTTTGGGCTTCTTTTTCCAGGGATTGTACCCGCTCGACACGGCGCACGATGCGCTTGATGACCTTGAGAGCATCCTTGAGATTCTCGGCCTCCCGTTCCAGGACCTTTTCCCGTGCCTCCTCGACCGAGAGCTCCTCCACCTCATCTTCAAGGCCCTCACCGTCATTATCTTCGTCTTCGCTGTCGTTCTCTTCCGGCGTCTCCTCGGTGTCGTAAAGGGACTCACGGACCTTTATCTCCCCGGATTCCAGTCTCTCTCCGAGTGCGATGAGGTCCCTGATGCAGAGGGGATTGACCGAGACGGTCTCAAGGACTTCCATCTCTCCCTGCTCGATCCGCTTGGCGATCTCGACTTCGCCTTCCCGCGTGAGAAGGTTGATCTGCCCCATCTCCTTGAGATAGAGCCTGACCGGATCGTCGGTGCGGCCTGTCAGGGTGCTTGGCCCGGACACCTTTACGGCGGGCCCGGGCTTTGATTCCGTTTCGAGGTCTTCGTTCTCGCCCTCTTCTTCCTCGTCGACGGCCTTGCCCTTGACATCCTTTATCTGGATACGCCGGTCCGCATCAACGATATCTATGTCCATATCCCCGAACATCCCGACGACATCGTCGAGCTGGTCAGAGGACGTGAAATCTTCCGGAAGGGCATCGTTCACCTCTTCGTAGGTCAGATAGCCCTGTTTCTTACCCTTGCTGATAAGCTCCCTGATCTCTTTTTGGCCGGACTGGTTCTCTTTCATTCCTGACTTTCACCTCCAGATGAATTCGCCCCTGGCGCAGGTTGCAGACCGCCCCCGGTCTTCAGCAGGCGCAGTTCGGTCTGCAGCCGTTTCCACTCCTCGTTGAGCTCCCGGCTCTCCTGGTTTGCGCCTCGACGAACCGCTTCTGTCAGCCGGTCCCGTGTCTGCCGGATCTTCTCTTCCAGCTTTTCCCGGGCATGTTGAAGCAGCAGATCGTCAAGGGCCTTTTCTGTTCCCTCCAGGGGATCTTCCAGGGCCCATCTGGAGAGCAGATCTTTCCACTTGTCGTTAACCGTGTCGAGAAGAGTTGTAAGGTTAACACCGGAAAAAATTTTATCAACCATTTCCGCAGCTTCAGGTGACTTCATGTTCTCGGCCCGAAGGACTTCCCGCACCCTCGGCACCGTATCCGGCTCCCTGATGAGGATGTGGAGCAAAAGTCGATCCCTGCGGTGGAGACTGATCGGCGGGTCGCCGGAAACCGCCTCATCCCTTACCCGCCCCTTGAGGCTGGCAAGCCGGGCCCTCAAGTCATGCTGCTCGATGCGCAGGGCATCTCCAACTTCCTTGAGATAGGCTCCGAGGCGTGCCCTGTCCCTAATTTTAGCCAAAAACGGGACGATTGCATCAATAACCTGGAAACGCCCGGACATCGTGTCTGCCCCAAGCTCCTTACGTGACTGGTCAAGGGCATACAGGATCACATCCGGCGCTTCGGCGATCCTCGCCGACAGGGCCTCGGTACCGTGCTTCCTCAGAAAGCTGTCAGGGTCCTCACCGGAGTCGAGGGGGGCTACCCGGCACGAAAACTGCTCCGTCAGCAGTATCATCCCGCTTCGCAACGCCGCGCGCCGACCTGCCTCGTCCGAGTCGAACAGGACGACACACCGATCGGTCAGGCGCCTGACTCTCTTCGCCTGGTCCTCGGTGAAGGCTGTTCCAAGGACGCCGACCACGTTCCGGATCCCGCCCTGGTGCAGCGCGATGACGTCCAGGTACCCTTCCACAAGGATCACCTCTCCTGCTTCCCTGACGTGGGGGGCGGCGACGTCGAGACCGAACAGCGAATCTCCTTTCCGGTACACCGGCGTTTCCGGGGTGTTGACGTATTTGGGCATTTCATCCCCGAATACCCGTCCACCGAAACCGAGAACGCGCCCGCTCAGGTCCCGGATCGAGAACACGACCCGGTCGCGGAACCGGTCGTAGGGACCCTTCCCTTCCTCTCCCTGAACAAGAAGCCCCGCCGAAACCCCGGTATCCGTTCCGATCCGGTTCTCCTTGAGCAGGTCGGCCACGTTTCTCCACCCCGGGGGAGCGTAGCCGATGCCGAAGGTTCGGCTCACATCGGAATGGATGCCCCTGTCCTTCAGGTACTGTCTCGCCTTTTGCCCCTCCTCCTCCTTCATGAGGAGCCCTGAATAGTATTCGGCCGCAATGCGGTTGGCCGTGTAAAGGGGATCCTTTTTCTCCCTGTTCGTCCCCGCGCCAATAGCGGACTCAGGCAATTCTATTCCGGCCTGGACGGCCAGTTTTTTCAGCGACTCCACAAAGGGCAGCCCCTCGTAGAGCATGACGAACCGGATGACATCCCCTCCGGTGTCGCACCCGAAGCAGTGGAAGACCTGCCGGGCCGGGTTCACCATGAAAGAGGGCGTCTTCTCCTGGTGGAAGGGACACAGGGCTTTGAAGCTGGACCCCGACCTCTTGAGCGCAAGGTGGCCCCCAATGACATTGACGATGTCGCTGGCCTCCTTGACCCGCTCTATGGTGTCGTCGTCGTATTTCATAAATTCAGTCCAAAGTGTAGCGTGTAGTGTGCAAAGGAAGGGCTTTCTGGCAAATGCTCTCAGCAGCTTGTTCATATCTCTGCACTCTGCACTCTGCACCCTGCACTATGTTCATCCCTTAAGTTCCACCACCGTCACACCCGCTCCTCCCTGGTTAAGGGGGGCGGGGCCGAAGGAGGAAACCCTCGGATCTTTTTTCAGGGCATCACTGATCGCCCGTTTCAGGGCTCCTGTACCCTTGCCGTGCACGATACGTATGGAACGGTCAGGGTCCATGGACAAAAGGTCCAGGAGGCGGTCCACCGACTCCAGGGCCTCATCCACGGTCTTGCCCAGAAGGTTGATCTCGGAAGGCACTTCCGTTGAGCCGTGATAGGAGGCAGGGGTGACGACCGGCTCCACCTTTTCTCTTTCTCCCTTCTCCCTTCCCCCTTCTCCCTTTCCTCTTTTCCCCTGGGTTATAGCCACCAGGTCGTTCAATCTGACCCTCATCCGGATGTCTCCGGCCAGGACTTCCGCCTCCCCGGAGCCGTTGACAATCCCGGTCACCGTCCCCCTGGCACCGAGGGACACGATCTCGACCTGGTCTCCCTCTGCCACCGGGCCCCCTCCCCGCCTTGGCGGTGGTAGCGGCACCCTGCGCATGACATCTTCCTCCATCTCACGGACCGCCTCCCGGAGACCGGGTCGGGCGCTCTCTCCTGTGTCACGCACTCCTTTCAGGAGCTTTTTCCCCCTCCCCTCGATATCCCTGATCAGGGCCCTGGCCTCCCACCGGGTCTTGTCCCTGATCTCCTGGACCTGCGCTGCCAGGGCCCTTCTCTCCTCCTGTATCCGCATCTGCTCATCCCTGAGACTGCCTGAGATCTGTTCGGCAAGCTCCCGGGCTCTGGACTCCCTGTCAAGCTCCCCTGCCAGCTGTCCGAGAAGAACGTCCACGTGAACGGCACCGCTGCCCATGAGCTCACGGGCCCTTTTGAGGACCCCGGTTTCAAGACCCAGTCGGTCTGCGACATCCAGAGCGTGGCTCCTGCCAGGGGTTCCCATGCGCAGCCGGAATGTGGGCTGCAGTGTCGCGGCGTCGAATACGGTGGACGCGTTGGAGGCGTAAGCCGCCCTGTAGGCGAACTCTTTCAGCTGGTTATGGTGGGTCGTGACCACCGTACAGGCACCCTTGTCATTGAGGGTTTCCAGAAGGGCGATGCCCAGAGCGGACCCCTCCTGGGGATCGGTCCCGGCTCCAAGTTCGTCCAGGAGGATCAGGGTATCTCCATCAGCCTCCTCCAGGATGTCCGCGATGACCTTCATGTGGCCGGAGAAGGTGCTCAGGTTCTGGGCCAGGCTCTGCTCGTCTCCGATGTCGGCAAAAAGCTTCGCAAAAACCCGGAAGCGGCTCTCGGCGGCCACCGGTACGGGGATGCCGGATTGAGCCATCAGGGTCAAAAGCCCCAGTGTTTTGAGAACCACCGTTTTGCCGCCCGTATTGGGACCGGTGATGGCCAGGGTACTCACCTCGCCGCCGATACCGATGTCCACGGGGACACACCGGATGCCGGGGTCCAGGACAAGGAGGGGATGGCGTGCCTGGACCAGACTCGTCCTTTCCGCGGAAAAGACCGGGATGACCCCTTCAAGGCGGCTCCCCAGGCGGGCCCTCGCCAGGACGTGATCGAGGGTGGCCAGAGAGTGCAGGTTTGTGTTCATAGCGTGGCGGTGTCTGGCGGCTTCGTCGCTCATGGCAGCAAGGGCCCGTTGAACCTCTTCCTGGGCCCTGGCCTCCGACATCGCGAACTGGTTGTTGAGGTCCACAGCGAAAAGGGGTTCGACGAAAACGGTCTGCCCGCTCTGGCTCACGTCCTGAACCACCCCCTCGAAGGACCGGTGGTACTCGGGTTTGGCCGGGACGACGAACCGTCCGTTGCGGAGGGTGACATACTGTTCCTGGATGACCTTGGCCGTCTGCCGTTCACGGATGAACTTTTCCAGTTTCCCGCTGACCCCGTCACGGGCCGACCGGAGCTGGCGCCTCGCCCTGGCAAGCTCGGGGCTGGCGCTGTCAAGGACCTCGCCTTTCGCGGAGATCGACTTTCCAACCCACCGCTCCCAGTCGGGGATGGGGGTCATGGATTCGGTCAGGGCGGACAGCCCCGGGCACCGGCTGCCGGCTGCCTTCAAGGCCGTGCGCGCCCTTCCCACAGCCAGCTGGTTGTGGAGCAGGGCAAGAAGAGACAGAGGGTCAAGAACGACACCTGAGGTTTTCAGACGTGCGAGGATCCCGGAACTGTCCTGGACCTGGTCCAGCTCCAGGTTCTGATCGGACAGGAGATCCATCGCCTCGGCAGTCAGTGCGCACTCCCGGACGGCACCTTCCAGGTCCCGGTGCGGTGCACTCCGGCGAACGACCTGGCGGCCCGGTTCCGAGTGGGCATACCTGGCCAGGTGGGTGAGGATCTCACCGTACTCGAGGACTGTCAGGGTATGAGTGTTCATGCACCCGGCCTGAAAAAATGACGGACTTTTTGCGACCCTGTCAAAGCTGGAGGGATACAGGACCGGTCTTTCCTGTGGATCACGGAGGGCCGTTTAACTCCCGGAAATGTGTCGGGGAGACTCGACACTTTTCTATCACTGGGAACTTGGCCAACAAATTGCCAAGTTCCTAGTCGGAAAGGATCTCCCGGACGATCCGGCTTACAAGCTTGCCGTCAGCCCTGCCCTGCAGTTTCGGCATGAGCTCCTTCATGACCTTGCCAAGGTCCGCTGGCGACCTGGCGCCGATCCCGGTCACGACTTCCAGGACCGTGCGTCTGACCTCGTCTTCCGATATCTGCTCCGGGAGGTACTCTTCCAGGATAGCCAGCTCGGCCGACTCCTTGTCCACAAGGTCCGGCCTTTCTCCCTCGCGGAAGGCCTCGATGCTCTCCCTGCGCCGCTTGGCTGAGGAGGCGACCTCGGCGAGGACCGCCTCTTCCTCCAAAGCCCCTTTTTTCTCGATCTCCCTGTTCTTGATGGAGGCCAGAAGGAAGCGAAGGACGGAAACTCGCGTTCCGTCCTTCGCTTTCATGGATCTTTTCAGATCTTCATTAATGCGATCGATGAGTTTCAATGTTATCGCGTCTGTTTCTTGACCAGCTTGGCCATTTTCTTGCGCGCGGCGATGATCTTCCGCTTGCGCTGGATGCTGGGCTTCTCGTAGTACTCCCGCTTCCTTACTTCGGAGAGAATTCCTGATTTCTCACACTGTTTCTTGAAACGGCGAAGGGCACCCTCGAAGCTTTCATTTTCTCTGACCCTTACACCAGGCATTAACAACCCTCCTTCCAACTTTGGATTTGGTGCAGCGAATAATGATACCAACAAATTCAAATATATCAAGCGGTTTAGCTTTGGATAGAACAAGGCACTAAGAGCGAAGTGCCAAGAATTGCCCTTGCTTCGCGCTGCCGCTGAGAACCGTGCACCCCCACCTCTTATCCTCCCCCCTCAAGTGGGAGGAAGAACCAGGTCAGAAACGACTGATTTAACCCATCCCCACCATCTGCCGTCCCCCCAGCAGGTGCATGTGGAGGTGAAACACCTCCTGCCCGCCCTGGGGGTTGGTGTTGACCAGGACCCGGTAACCGGCCTCGGCCACCCGCCTTTCCCCGGCCAGTTCGGCCGCCTTGAGCATCATTTTTCCAAGAAGCGGTGCATCGGAACCTTCGGGGTCGTTGAGGGTTGCAAAGTGACGTTTGGGGATGAGGAGGATGTGCACGGGAGCCTTGGGACTGATGTCCTCGAAGGCCAGGATATCGTCGTCCTCGTACGCCACCTTGGCCGGGATGTCCCCGGCTACGATCCTGCAGAAGATGCAATCAGACATGAAAGCTCCTTTGCTCACGTTAGTGCGTAGATGCGTTTGTGCGTTAAGCGTAAAATCGCTCAGCGGCGGGCTGTTTCGCCAATACGCACGGACTCACACACGCACCTACGTCCTTTGTTTTTTCTCCTCCAGGCCGGAAGTCCCGAACCTCTTCGCCAACTCCTCCCGCACGTCCTGGGGAGAGACGCCTGCCCCGGCTAGGAGGACCCACGTGTGGTAGATGAGGTCCGCCGTCTCGTGGATCACCTCTTCACGGACACCCCCGGCTGCAGCACCGACAAGCTCGCCTGCTTCCTCGATGACCTTCCCGCCGATGGCCCCGGGGCCCCCTGCCAGCAGCTTTGCGGTGTAGGAGCCCTCTGAGGGGTTTTTCTTCCGGTCCATGACGACACCGAACAGCCTGTCGAAGATCTCCCGGCTCTCCTTGTCGCCGTATACCTCACCGGCGTCAAAGACGGCCTCGCCCACCACCTCCCCCAGCAGGTTGCGATAGAAGCAGGAACGGTGGCCCATGTGGCATGCCGCCACCTCCTGCCGCGCCTTGACCAGGAGACAGTCCGCGTCGCAGTCGAAAAGGATCTCGGTGACGGTCTGTACGTGGCCGGAGGACTCCCCCTTCTGCCACAGCTTCTGGCGGGAACGGGAGAAAAAGTGGGTCAGGCCGGTCTCGGCTGTCTTTTTGACAGCGTCCCCGTTCATCCACGCCATCATGAGCACCTCGCCGTTGTCGGCGTCCTGCACAATGGCCGGGATGAGCCCGTCGGAGTCGAATTTCAGCTGGGTAAGATCGATAGTCAATTGAAGCTCCCTGTTTCACGTTTCACCAATTCAAAGTCGCACCGGCACGCCACGGCTGGCCAGGTACTCTTTTGCCTCCCCTACCGTGTGCTCCTTGAAATGAAAGATGGAGGCGGCCAGGACCGCACTTGCGCCGCCCTGAACGAAGCCGTCGTACAGGTGTTCCAGGGTCCCGACCCCTCCGGAGGCGATGACCGGGATATCCACGCGATCCGCGATGGTCCGCGTGAGCTCCAGGTCGTAGCCGTCCCTGGTGCCGTCCCTGTCCATGCTGGTCAGGAGGATCTCCCCCGCGCCGTACTCCTGCATGCGGGCCGCCCACCCGACCGCATCGATCCCGATCGGGGTGCGACCCCCGTGAACGTAGACCTCCCACGCCATGGAGCTGTCCCGAGCCGGAACACGCTTGGCATCGATGGCCACGACGATGCACTGGGATCCGAACCTCCGGCTGGCCTCCTGCACGAACTCGGGCCTGTCCACGGCTGCCGTGTTGATACTCACCTTGTCGGCCCCGGCCTTCAGGAGGTCCCGGATGTTCTCCAGGGTCCTCACACCGCCGCCCACGGTCAAGGGGATGAACACCGTCTCGGCGGTCTTTTTGACCACCTCCAGGATGATCTCCCTCTTGTCCGAGGAGGCGGTGATATCCAGGAAAGTCACCTCGTCGGCGCCCTGCTCATTATAGGCCGCGGCAACCTCAACCGGGTCCCCGGCATCGATGAGGTTCACGAACCGGACACCCTTGACCACCCTCCCCTCTGTCACGTCCAGGCAGGGGATGATCCTGCGGGCCAGCTCGTTCCTGCCGGAGCTCACAGGGTGTCGCCTTCCTTCTGGATCTCGGTGATGGCCTTCACAAGGTCGATGGTCCCTTCGTAGATGGACCGGCCCAGGATCACCGCCTTGACCCCCTTTCCCTCGAGCTTCGCGGCCGCCGCGAGGTCTTTATGGCTGTGCATCCCCCCCGAAAGGACCACGGGGATGGAGACCGCCTCTGCCAGTTGGGCCGTAGCTTCCAGGTTCGGCCCGGAAAGGGCTCCGTCCCGTGCGATGTCGGTGTAGATGATGTGGCTGGCGCCTGCGTCCTCAAGCTCCCTGGCAAGATCCATGGCGCGCAGTTCCGTGACCTCCTGCCACCCCTGTACTGCTACGAACCCCCCCCTGGCGTCGATGCCCACCGCTATCCGGCCCGGGAACTCGCCGCACATTTCGCGCGGCATTTTCCGGTTCTGGTAGGCGGCTGTACCGAGGATCACCCTGGACACCCCGAGCTGAAGGTAATCTTCCACAATGGCAGCAGTGCGGATCCCGCCTCCCAGCTCGATGGGGATATCAACAGCCTGGAGTATCCTCGAGATGGCCCCAAGGTTCCGCGGTTCACCGGCCATGGCGCCGTCAAGGTCCACAACATGGAGCATCTTCGCCCCCATGTTCTGCCACCTCAGCGCTGTTTCCTCCGGTGAATCCGAATATATCTTGGCCGTTCCCATGTCTCCCTGGTAGAGGCGAACACACTTGCCTCCCTTCAGGTCGATGGCCGGCAGAATCAGCATCTATCCCTCCTTGTGATCAGCCACGATGCGGCTGAAGTTCTCAAGGATCTTCAGTCCGTGCCTGTGGCTCTTCTCGGGGTGAAACTGGGTGGCGAACAGCCGACCGCGAGAGATGGCCGAGCAGAACCTCACTCCGTAATCGGTCCACCCTCCCACCACCGAGTCGTCCTCGGGTACGGCGTAGTATGAATGCACAAAGTAGAAGAAAGACCCCTCCGGAACGCCCTGGAAAAGGGGGCTCTGGCCGGCCAGGTGCAGCCGGTTCCATCCCATGTGGGGCACCTTGCGCCCCTGGCCCGAAGGAAACCGCACAACCCTGCCGGGAACGACGCCAAGCCCCTCGTGCATCCCGAACTCCTCGCTCACGGACAGCATAAGCTGCATCCCAAGGCAGATCCCCAGAAAGGGCCTGTCAGCGGCAATGGCGTCCAGCACCGGTTTGACCAGCCCGGATGATCGCAGGTTGTCCATGCAGTCCTTGAAAGCGCCCACGCCGGGAAGGACGACACCGTCGGCCGAGGCCACAACACCCGGGTCGCCGGAGACCACTGCCCGAACCCCGGCCTTCTCGAGCCCTTTCTGGGCGCTCCTCAGGTTGCCCATCCCGTAATCGACGACGACCACGGTGGGCTTATTCCGGCTGCCGGCGGGCGTCACTCTCCGATCCGGCCCTTGGTCGAGGGCACACCCTTCACCCTTGGATCGTGGGTCACCGCCTGGTCCAGGGCGCGTGCGAACGCCTTGAAAATGGCCTCCGCGATGTGGTGCCGGTTGCGGCCCGCGTCTACTCTGATGTGAAGGTTTGCTCCAGCGTTGCCGCAGAAGGCCTGGAAGAACTCGGGCAGCAGCTCCATGGCAAACCCGCCCATCTCACCGTCGAGGGTGGGCAGGTCTACTGCGAGGTAGGGTCGTCCTCCCAGGTCCAGGGCCACAGTGGCGAGAGCTTCGTCCATGGGGAGGACCACCCAGCCGTAACGGCGGATCCCCTCTGCTGAACCCAGCGCGTCCCGTACGGCAAGGCCCAGGCAGATCCCGACGTCTTCCACAGTGTGGTGGGCGTCCACCTCGAGATCTCCACGGGCGCTGACCGCCAGGTCGAACAGACCGTGGCGGGCGAAAAGCTCCAGCATGTGGTCAAGAAAACCCACACCGGTGGAAACGTCGGCTGTTCCCTGCCCGTCCAGCGTAAGGGCAAGGGTGATCCTGGTCTCCCTGGTCTCACGGACCACCTCACCTTTCCTCATCCTTACCTCCCTGAAAACGATCATCTGAGCTGATCGTTTTCATGAATTTTATGCTTTTAATCAGGCAAACTTCCAAACCGAGCAGAGTCATATACCCCCGGCAAAGCCGGGGGGTTTCCCTAAGTACTAGCCCGGACTAGTCACGAGGTTCTTTTCCGTTCCGGCGGCGTTGCTGAGTCGTTCGCTTGTGCGGAATACTAAAGTATGCCTCCGCGCTCACTCCTAAGTCGCCTTGCCGGAACGAAAAACTCCTCTCGTGACTATGTCCGCTCAACCCCGCCT
>JARGFV010000032.1:0-8770 GCA_029210545.1 bacterium | reverse complement strand
CGCCTTGCCGGAACGAAAAACTCCTCTCGTGACTATGTCCGCTCAACCCCGCCTAATTCATGATGCTTATAGTGCCATTTCCATTTATCCATATTTGCCACACAGTTAGCTGACATCTCATTTGCATCATGAATAATGCGGGCTAGGAAGATAGATACTACCACAATGTTTCTCCGATGCTAAAGGCCTGGAAACCGCAAACCTGCTGATGATCCCGCACACATCCTGTCTTCTCGTGGCGGGTTCCTGTCTTCGGGATCGCAAATGCCGTCAGTCGCGATCTCGAAGTCCTGCCCGCAGATCGACCGCACGGGCATGGGCTTCAAGCCCCTCGAGGCGCGCGAACCTGGCCACCATTTCGGCCCTTTCAAGGAGGGCATCCCGGCTGTACCGGATGAGGCTGCTGCGCTTGATGAAATCGTAGACCCCGAGGGGAGAAAAGAAACGGGCTGTGCCGCCGGTGGGAAGAACGTGGTTGGGGCCTGCCATGTAGTCTCCAAGAGCCTCTGCCGTGTACAGGCCCATGAAGATCGCCCCGGCGTTTTGTATTGAATCCAGGGTGACCTCGGGATCGGCCACCATGAGTTCCAGGTGCTCGGGAGCGATGCGGTTGACCACCGCGGCCCCTTCCGCCATGTCGCGCACGAGGATCAGGTGTCCCCTTGACTCGAGGGAGATCGCTGCGATCTCCCTCCTGGGGAGGAGTTCCAGCTGGCAGCGAACCTGTTCGGCGGTCTTCTTCAGGAACCCCTCGTCGTCTGTGACCAGAACAGGGTATGCCAGGGGGTCGTGCTCAGCCTGCGACAGGAGGTCGGCAGCCGCAAACGCCGGTTCGGCGGAAGAGTCGGCAAGGACCAGGATCTCACTGGGGCCTGCGATCATGTCGATATCCACGTCCCCGAAGACCACCTTCTTGGCCATGGCGACGTAAATGTTGCCGGGCCCCACGATCTTGTCAACCCTGGGAACCGTTTCGGTCCCGTAAGCGAGGGCAGCCACCGCCTGGGCACCGCCGATGCGGAACACCCGGTCGACGCCGGCGACGGCAGCCGCTGCCAGCACCGTCTGGTTGACCTGTCCTTTCGGCGTGGGGACCACCATGATCACCTGCCCGACACCGGCCACCTTGGCCGGGATAGCGGTCATGAGGACAGAGCTGGGATAGGCGGCCGTTCCACCCGGAACGTACAGGCCCACAGATCCCAGGGGCGTGATCTTCTGTCCCAGGACGACTCCCGGGGAGGGTTCAAAAGTCCAGCTTTTTTCAACCTGTTTCAGATGAAACTCCCGGATGGCGGAAGCGGCCTGGTGGATAAGTTCGCGATCCCCGGCAGGGATACTCTCCAGGGCCTCTTCCAGGAGGGCTGCCGGAAGCTCCATCCCAACCTCGCCGAGGTCCATCTCGTCGAAACGGAGTGTATAATCGGACACAGCGTCGTCACCCTTGCGGCGCACATCTTCCACGATCCGGACCACCCTCTCCATCACCCCTTCCGGCACAGCTTCGCCGCGAGTCTCCAGGGAGGCGATGACAGCCTCGAAGTCGGAGTCGTTATATCGGGTGATCTTCAATGCAGCCCTCCTTGCGTCTTTGGGCACATGAAAAGGGGAAAGGGAGAAAAGGGGACGGGGGGAACTCTAACTGAAAAATATCTCCTTTTCGCCTCTTCTCCTGTTCACCTTTTCTCGATGATGGATCTGATCTTCTCAATCAGCGGTACCAGGCGATCCGCCTTGATCTTGAGGCTGGCCCTGTTCACCACGAGGCGGGCGGTGACCTCGGTTACCTGCTCCACCTCCACCAGGTTGTTCTGCCGCAGTGTCTCCCCCGTGGAAACAAGATCCACGATGCGGTCGGCAAGCCCCACAAGGGGGGCGAGTTCGATGGAACCGTACAGGGGTATGATCTCGACCTGTTCGCCCCTCGCGGCGAAATGACGGGCCGCTATCCCGGGGAACTTGGTGGCCACACGGGAGTGGCCCCAGGTGGTGCCGCCGCCCCGAACCGCTCCGGCGGGTTCGGCGACCACGATACGGCAGTATCCGAACCCGAGATCGACAGGTTCGAGGATGTCCCGTTCCGATTCCATCAGGACGTCCTTGCCCACAAAACCCATGTCCGCCGCGCCGTAATCGACGTAGGGAGGGAGGTCCTTGTCCCTCACAATGATGAACCGCGCTGTCCCGTCCACGGAAGGGACCATCAGTTTTCGTGTCGACTCAAGGTCCTCTGCGGCCGTAAGCCCCACCTTCTCCAGAAGTTCGGTGCACTCCGCGAGGAGGCGGCCCTTGGGAAGGGCTATGGTGATGGCGTTCTTATCCAAGGGTCCTCCAGATCCGGGCACCGAGGCTCGCCAGCTTTTCGTCCAGGACCTCGTATCCCCTGTCCAGGTGGTAGATGCGGGAGATCTCGGTCACACCCTCGGTAGCCCCGAGGCCGGCCAGCACGAGGGAGGCGCTGGCTCGAAGATCCGTGGCCATGAGGGGGGCTCCGGAAAGGGAGCGGACGCCCCTGATGACCGCCCTGCGCTCGGAAAGGGTGATGTCAGCGCCCATGCGGCAAAGCTCCGGAACGTGCATGAACCGCTGTTCGAAGATCGTCTCGGTGACCGTGGAGAGTCCTTCCGAAAGGGTCATGAGAGCCATGAACTGGGCCTGCATGTCGGTGGGGAACCCCGGGAAAGGGTCGGTGACGACGTCTACCGCCTTGATCCCTCCGTCACAGCGGGCCCGGATCCAGTCCCCTCCCTCTTCGATGTCGACCCCGGCCTTTTTCATCCGTTCGATGACCGCCCTGAGGTGGCCGGGAACACAGCCGCGTACCGTCACGTCCCCTCCGGTTATCCCTGCGGCGGCAATGTAGGTGCCCGTCTCGATGCGGTCGGGCATGACAGTGTAGGTGGCCGGGGCCAGGGAGGTGACGCCCTGGATCCTGATCTCCGCGGTCCCGGCGCCGGAGATACGGGCCCCCATGAGGTTGAGGGCATCGGCCAGATCCTTCACCTCAGGTTCCCGGGCCGCGTTTACGAGCACCGATTCCCCTTCGGCAAGAACGGCGGCCATCATGAGGTTCTCGGTCCCGGTGACGGTGGGTGCCTCGAAAACGATCTGGGCCCCGCGGAGCCGGTCCACCCTGGCCACCACGTAGCCGTGCTCCAGGTGTACCGTGGCCCCCATGGCCTGGAGCCCCTCCACGTGCCTGTTTATGGGGCGAGCGCCGATGGCGCAGCCGCCCGGCTGGGAAACACGCGCCTTTCCGAATCGAGCCAGCAGCGGTCCCAGGACGAGAACGGACGCCCGCATGGTCTTGACCAGTTCGTAGGGCGCCTCACAATTGCTCGTGCGGGCCGAATCGAGGGACAACGTCCCATCACCCTCGCACTGTACTCCAAGGTGCTCCAGCAGCTTCCTCATGGTCCTGACGTCCCGCAGATCAGGAACGTTATGAAGGACCAGCTTCCCCGGCATCAGCAGGGAGGCGGCCATCAGCGGAAGGGCCGCGTTCTTGGCCCCGCTGGCAGCAATCTCCCCACGGAGGGGGACACCGCCCTCTATCATGATCCGCTCAGGCATTTCCCGCGGCTCCCGCAACAACCCTTTCAATGCCGCCCAGGTCCCTGACGGTGCGGACCTGCACCAGTCCGGCCTTGCGGAAAGCAGCGGATACTTCCGCCGCCTGGCCCGCTCCGACCTCCACCATGATACGGCCGCCCGGCCGCAGCAGCTTCGTGGCAAGGGCGGCCAGGGGAGGGTAAAATTCCGTGCCCTCGGGGCCCGCAACCAGCGCCTCGAAAGGATCTCCCTCGCAAACCTCCTCGGCAAGCTCACCCAGTTCACTTTCGGCGATGTACGGGGGGTTGGAAAGGAGCAGGTCGAAGACGGGGCCAGAAGCGAGCCCGTCACCGAGGTCCGCCAGGACGAACTGGACGCGGTCAGCCACTCCATGGGCCGCGGCGTTGGCGGCAGCGACCCTGAGGGCGCCGCGGCTGATGTCCGTAGCCACGACCCTCGTTGCGGGCACCTCCGCGGCCATCGTCACAGCGATGGCCCCGGAACCGGTGCCGATATCGATCACCCGGACCGGGCCTGCAGCGCCTGCGAGCCACGCGATCGCCTCTTCGACGAGAAGTTCCGTGTCGGGGCGGGGATCCAGGACCTGATCTGTGACCGTAAACGGCCTGGAATAAAACTCCCGGCTGCCGATGATGCGGCTCACCGTTTCCCGACGGCAGCGCCTCTCGATGAATGACTGGTAACTGGAAGCCTGGTCCGTGGAAAGGGAGGTGCTCCTCCTGAGGAGGGCATCAGGGCCGGACTCGCCCGTGGCATACCCGAGAAGAACGGCAGCGTCGAGAACCGGGCTTTTGACCCCGGCCTTCCTGAGGGCGGCAACTGCTTCCCTGAGCACATGTTCGCGGTTTTTGTCCGGGGAGAGCTCCACGTTACGCAACCTCCATGGATCTTAACAGCTCGGCCTGGCTGGAGGCCATAAGGGCCTGTGTGATCTCCTCCAGGTCGCCGTCCATGATCCCTTCCAGCCTGTAAAGGGTCAGGTTGATCCGGTGGTCGGTGACCCGTCCCTGGGGGAAGTTGTAGGTCCTTATCCGCTCACTGCGGTCCCCCGAACCCACCATGCTCCGGCGTACGCCGTCCACCTGCGTCCGCCTTTCCTCCAGTTCCTTCTGGAGCATCCTGGCAAGGAGGATCTTCATGGCCTTGGCCTTGTTCTTGTGCTGGGATTTCTCATCCTGGCACGAGACCGCGATACCGGTTGGGATGTGGGTGATGCGGACCGCCGAATCGGTGGTATTGATGTGCTGTCCGCCGCAGCCGGAGGCCCTGAACACGTCGATGCGAAGATCCTCGGGATGGACCTGGACCTCCACCTCGTCTGCCTCGGGCATAACCACGACGCTCACCGCCGAAGTGTGGATGCGTCCGGAAGATTCTGTCTCCGGTACCCGCTGGACCCTGTGGACGCCCCCCTCGTACTTCAGGTTGCTGTATACCTTGCTCCCCCGGATCAGGAGGGCAGCCTCTCTGAAACCGCCGACCTCGGTTGGGCTGCTGTTTAAAAACTCCCACTTCCAGCCCTTGCGTTCAGCGTACCGGGTGTACATGCGTACCAGGTCAGCGACGAAAAGAGACGCTTCCTCCCCTCCCGTACCTGCTCTCACTTCGAGGATGGTGTTCTTCTCGTCCAGGGGATCTTTCGGAAGGAGAAGACGCTTGATCTTCTCTTCGAGGACCGCCAGCCCTTCCAGGATAACATCCCTCTCCTCAAAGACCAGGGGGAGGACTTCCGGGTCCCTCTCCTCCCGGAGCATCCCTTCCATGGCGGTGAACTGCTCCTGGAAAACCATGTATTCCCGGTACGCTTCCACGATGGGAGTAAGATCGGAATGCTCCTTGGAGTAGATCCGGAGCTTGTCCGGGTTCCCGGCGATCCCGGGATCGCTCAGGTGTCTCTCGAGTTCCTCGTACCTGTCTTCGACATGCCCGAGCCGGTCTATCCACGAGTTCATAACGCCCCCTCGCCCTCATCGGCCAGGGCCTCCCTGAGAGCCACCAGGGCGACCTCTATCTGGTCGTCGGTGGGCTCCCGGGTAGTGAACTTTTGCATCGCCAGGCCGGGAAGGAGCAGCAGTCTCAACGCGGGGACCTTCCGATACCGGTCCCCGGCCTTGAGCATCTCGTAGGAGAGACCCGCAATGACCGGGATCAGGATGACCCTTGAAAGGGCCTTGCCCCATAGAGGCCAGGCTTGCGGGATCTGGGCGAAAACGACGATGGAAAGGACCATGACGATGAGGAGAAAGCTGGTTCCGCATCGGGGATGCGTGGGGCTGTATTTCCGGGCGTTGGCCACGGTCAGATCATCACCCGCCTCCATGGCGTAGATCGTCATGTGCTCCGCTCCATGGTACTGGAATATCCGGCGCACATCCCGCGCCATGGTGATGGCGGCAAGGTAGAGGAAAAACACCGCGAGGCGCAGGACCCCGTCCACCACATTGAAAGCCCACTGCCCGGCGACCCACGGGAACCCGGTCTCCATCCACCGGGTCACCCACAGGGGCAAAAGAAGAAAGAGGAATACGGCCAGGCCGAAGGCGACGGCAACGGTGCCGGCCATGGCCCAGGGCCCGATCTCCTCCTCTTCCTCCTCCAGGGCCTGTTGCGCGCTGTAGTTCAGGGCACGGACCCCCAGGAGGATCGTCCCGAACAGGGAGACCGTCCCCCGGAGCATGGGCCACTTGAAGACAGGCCAGCGATCGGCGAGAAGGTTAAGGCGCTCCTTCATGACAGCGATTTCACCCGAGGGGCGACGCACCGCCACGGTCATCGTCCTGGGGGCGCGCATCATGACGCCTTCGATGACGGCCTGACCGCCGATCTTATGCTCGTGCTGTTTCGACATCTCAATGAACCTTTCGCACTCGCATCATAACGCGGAGGTGAGTGGGCGAAGAGGTGAAGAGGGGACACATCTTAACTCGCGTTTTCTCTTCTTCTCCTTTTCCCCTTCTCCTTTTCCCCTTCTCCCCTTTTCCTTGGGCGCCACACCTTGGGCGCACCTCCGTTATCTTACCGAAGGTAAGGGCGGGGTGTTCGAGGACGGAGTGGTGGCCGAGAGAGATGACCTTCCTGAGAAGACGGGATCTGCCATCGTCACTCAGGATGCCGGGCAGATCCTCGATGCCGAGGGGGGAATAACAGAGTCTTTTAGCTCGGGCAATTACCCCCTCTGGATCAGGAGTGTGGGAAAGGAGGTGGACCTTGGCACCCACAGCATCTTATTTCTGCTGGTACCGCCTCTTGAACTTCTCGACCCGGCCGGCCGCGTCTACCAGTTTCTGCTTGCCGGTGTAGAAGGGGTGGCAGTTCGAGCAGAGGTCGATACTTCTGCTGCCGATGGTGGAGCCGGTCTCGTATTTCGCACCGCAGGCACAGGTAAAGGTGGCCTCTTTGTATTCGGGATGGATATCTTTTCTCATGGCACTGCTCCTTGATTCCAATAGTCTTTAAAATAACTGATGTTTTTAACACATATGCCATTATTTAGCAATCTGTGTCGTTGGCAATATGTGTCAGCGTTCCGGGTTCCGGGTTTTGTGATTGGAGTAGAATCCGAACACTTTTTTAAAGTCTCTCTCCCCTGCGCAGAACTCAAAACCTGAAACACAAAACGGCGAGCAGCAGCTCGCTGCTATTCACTCATCATGTCGAAAAACTCCTGGTTGTTCTTGGTCCCATTCAACTTGTCCAGCATGAACTCCAGACTGTCCACGACGCTCATGGACGCGAGCACCTTGTGGAGCACCCATATCCGGTTGAGCTCTTCCGCGGTTACGATGAGTTCTTCCTTCCTGGTGCCGGACTTGCTGATATCGATGGCAGGGTAGATCCTCTTTTCCACCGGCCTGCGGTCGAGGTGGAGCTCCATGTTACCGGTGCCCTTGAACTCCTCGAAGATCACCTCGTCCATGCGGCTGCCGGTGTCAATGAGGGCCGTGGCGATAATGGTGAGGCTCCCCCCCTGCTCGATGTTCCTGGCCGCCCCGAAGAACCGCTTGGGACGATGAAGGGCGTTGGAATCCACCCCTCCGGAAAGCACCTTGCCGCTCGGTGGCTGGACCGTGTTGTAGGCTCTGGCCAGACGGGTGATGCTGTCGAGCAGGATCACCACGTCCTTGCCGTGCTCTACCAGGCGTTTTGATTTCTCCAGGACCATATCGGCAACCTGAACGTGGCGGGTCGCCGGTTCGTCGAAGGTGGACGAGACCACCTCCCCCTTGACGGACCTCGCCATGTCGGTGACCTCTTCGGGGCGCTCGTCGATAAGCAGCACGATGAGGTAGATCTCCGGGTGGTTTACGGCGATGCTGTTTGCCAGACTTTGGAGGAGCATGGTCTTGCCGGTTCTCGGCGGCGCGACGATAAGACCCCTTTGTCCTTTTCCGATGGGCGTGATGAGGTCCATGATCCGCACAGAATAATCCTGGTGGTTGTCGGTCTCGAGTCTGATGCGTTCGTCGGGATGGAGCGGCGTCAGGTTGTCGAACAGGATCTTGTCCTTGGACGCCTCGGGCGGTTCGAAGTTGAGGTTCTCCACCTTGAGGAGGGCGAAGTAGCGCTCCCCTTCCTTGGGGGGACGGATCTCTCCGGTCACCGTGTCACCGGTGCGCATTGAGAACCGGCGGATCTGGGACGGCGAGACGTAGATGTCATCCGGACCAGGCAGGTAACTGGCATCCGGCGACCTCAGGAACCCGAAGCCGTCGGGAAGCACTTCGAGGACACCGCTCCCGTAGATCGACTTCTTCCTTTCGGCCTGGGCCTGCAGCATGGCGAAGATGAGATCCTGCTTGCGCATGCCGCTCACGCCCTCGATCTTGAATTCCTTTGTGGCCAGCTTTGTCAGCTCGCCGATAGACATCGCTTTGAGTTCGATCAGGTCCATAGTACTTTCAGCTCCTTGGGATCGTGCGCGGTCACGGCGTCTCCCCTGGCCGTGTAACCGGAGGGCCCTCGCCGGGACGCCGTGGGCGCCTGTCCGGTGAGGAGGCTCGAATAATAACCTCGCAAACAACTATACGAGGCGTTTTGCTGCGGGGGGTCACACCGTCGGTGTGGGCCCCACCCCGGTCCCACCGGGGGCGGGACTGGCGGAAGGGTTCCTTGTGAACCCTTCAACTTTGACAGGGTCGCAAAAAGTCCAATCCGGGACTTTTCGCTCCACGGAAAGGGAAAAGCGTCGTTTTCCCTT
>JARGFV010000031.1 GCA_029210545.1 bacterium | reverse complement strand
CAAGCTCACCATCATCTGGGGATCGTAGGGTGGCTGCCCGCCGGCCGAACCGTCATAGGATGCGTAAATCCGTTCAAAACATATAATTCTGAGGGCTAACTTCTTCAGAATTATATGTTTTTTCATGACATCATAGTATCATGGGCCGACAAAATATATCTAGGAGTCTGTGCCCTGCCTGTCTAACCAGACAGGCAGGTTCTCCGACAGACTCCTAGTGTCTGGTGTCTGGGAAAACTGGATCGAAGGGCAGAGTCTGGGGCCTGGAAAGAGCAGAACCAGCAACCATTCCCTCCCCTTTGCCATCTGGCCGTTTTGCGTTAGAATACACCTGTGAAGTGGTCCGGGTGACCGCTTCCTTGATGAGTGACGGCCTGTCCCGAGCTTGTCGAGGGAGAGGAAAGTCCGAGCACCGCAGGGCAGGATGGTCGGTAACTCCGACCGGGGGTGACCCCAGGGACAGTGCCACAGAGAGCAGACCGCCCGTCTTCGTCGCACCTCTGGCGTGACTTCGACGCGGCAAGGGTGAAACGGTGAGGTAAGAGCTCACCAGTGCCGGTGGTGACGCCGGCAGCTTGGCAAACCCCATCCGGTGCAAGGCCAAATAGGGAAGCGTCTGAGGGCTGCCCGTCCAAAGCTTCCGGGTAGGCTGCTAGAGGCCGTCGGCAACGGCGGTCCCAGATGAATGGTCACCACTCTTTTCAAAGAGGTCGCGAGGGCTTGTCCCCCGCAGCTTCAGCGAAGGGGGAACAGAACTCGGCTTACAGGACCTCTTCACCTTTTTCGGGGTCAGGCCACGGCATCCTGTCCAGGTTCTCCCGGGGCTGGATGGCGGGGCCTGGCCCCTGCCATTATTCCGGAACCGGGAGGTCTGGATGGTTGATGATTTCAGGAGAACAAAGACGATCCTGGTTGTAGATCCAGCGCCTGAGGTAAGAGAGATGCTGGCGACCCTCCTGAAGGGTTACGGATACCATGTGAAGGAGGCCCGGGACGCAGCCGCCGGGGTGGTGTCGTTCAGGGAAGGGGATGTTGAGCTGGTCCTGATGGAGATGTCCGCTGACCAGAGTGCCGTTGAAGGGATTGGATCCCTTAGGTCCGCGCCGGGTGGCGAAGAGGTACCCGTTGTCGCCCTGGTTCAGGCTGGGGCGGTGGGAGGCGTTGCCGCAATGCTGGATGCGGGGTGCGATGATTTCCTTCTAAAGCCGGTGAGTCCCCGTCTCCTTTTTCAGCGGATACAGTCCCTGCTCGAGTCCAACCCGAGAGCCTATAACCGTGTCGAGTGCAATGTCGTAGCCGAAGCCACTACCGGAACCGAGCTGGTTGCCGGGATCCTCAGGGAGATCGGTGAGGGGGGCGCCGGGATGCTTGTCGGGGAGAAGCTCACACCCGGGGATATCGTCAAGGTGACCTTTCCCCTGCCGCGAAGCAAGGAAGATCTCGTCGTCGGCGCGGAGATCGTTTACGCCCGGGAGGTGGACGAGCAGTTTCTTCACGGACTGCGTTTTATCATTATCGATACGGCAACCAGGAAGGTTATCAGGAAATTCGTACAAGACACCCTGTTGGAAAGATCGTGAAAACAAGAAGAGGAGAAGCAACCATACAAACGGTAAAACAGGTTTCCCTCTTCTCCTCTCCTCTTCTTCTTCTCCTTTTCCCCTCATCCCCGAGTTTCCCTCTCCAGCTCAGTCCAGCCCTTCCAGGGCCTTCCGGGCCGCGACCTCTGACTCCCTCACGCAATCGTTGATGCCGACTCCACGGTAGGCGTTGCCGGCCAGAAAAAGTCCGTGGGGCAGCCGCCCTTCAACCTCGGCGACCCTGTCGAGGTGTCCCACCGTATAAAGCGGGATCGCTTTGCGCCACCGAATGACCGATGTGAAGGACGGGACGGCCTCCACTCCCATGGTGACCCGGAGCTCCTCCCTCACCAGGGGGATCAGCTCTTCGTCGGGAAGGAAAGGTGTCTCGTGGTCCTTGGCTCCTCCTACCATGGTGCGGATCAGGAACTTGCCCGCTGGAGAGCGGTGTCCTGGAAAAATGCTCGAAGTCCACAGGGCGCCCAGGATGCGGCGCTTTTCGACCCCTGGTATGAGGTAGCCGAAACCCTGAGGCGGGCTCTTGAGATCTGTCAGGTCGAAACCGACGCCGACGACAGCCATGGGCGAGTAGGGGATCCTGGAAAGGATGGCACCGCTGTCGGGTGCGATGTCGGAAAGGATGGCAGCGGTGACGTCGGAAGGGGTGGCCATGATGACAGCGTCCGCCTCGTATTCACCCCCAGTGGTCACGATCCTGTACAGCCCTCCCTCCCGGCGGAGAAAGTTGACCCCGTCGCCGATGTGCATACCTTCACCCAACTCGAGAGCCAGGCGGTCCGTGAGTTCGCTGACGCCGCTCTTGAATGACGTCAGCACCCCTCCCGGGCCGGAGGGACCGGAGGCGGCACCGGTGTCCTCACCGCGTTTTTTGGCTTTCTTTTTTTCCGACGCGATCTTGAGCATGGCCCTTGTCAGGCCGCCGTATTGCTCCTCGAGCTCTGCGATCCGCGGAAAGGAAGCCCTCAGGCTCATCCTTTCGGGATCTCCGGCGAAGATCCCGGAAACCATGGGATCGAGAAGCCTGTCCAACGCTTCCGGACCGAGGCGACGACGTGCGAACTCGGCGAGGGAGGTGTCCTTGCCCTTGGGAGTGGTCCGGGCCCAGAGCTCTCCGATCACCCTGAGGCGCCCCCTTACGGAGAGGGGACCTCCGAGGAAAAAAGAGACCGGCGAGGGCTTGAGCTCGTGGAGTTTCCCCCTCGAATAGATGAACCTTCTGGCAGCCGCCTGGTCGCTCGGGAGGAGCCGGTCCTCCATCCCCAGCTCGCGCACGAGGTCAAGGGTCCACGGTTTGCTGTCAAGAAAACCGTTGGGGCCACCTTCGATGGTAAACCCCTGATCCTTAACGGTTTCGAATTTGCCGCCGGGCCGCTCTTTCTTTTCGAACAGGTCTACCTGTACAGGGCGGCCTTGCTGCCTTGCGATCCTCCTGACGAACCAGGCAGCGGAAAGTCCTGATATGCCGCCGCCGATGACAGCGATCCTCCTGGTCTGAAGTGACATCGTTATTTCCCCCTCTCCTCTTCCTGAATAGCTCTTTCGAGGATGCGGACGAGCGTGTGAATGGCACCAGCCAGGTTGCTCTGCTCGGCCGGGCCGAGATGCTTGAAAAGGTCCTGGTACCGCCTGACGATATCCTCCTTGACCCGGTCGAGGAGATCCTCTCCCTCCCGGGAAGTGTTCAGCACGATGCGCCGCCGATCTTCATCCGCAGGGGTTCTCACAACAAGGTCCATGGAGAACAGGCGATCAACCATCTGGCTTGCGGAACTGGTGGCGACCCCCAGCTCCTGGCTCAGGGTGTTGAGGGTACAGGGACCTGTGTCGGACAGCGTCAGGAGGGCCTTGTACTGGTTGTAGGTGAGGTCCATGGTCTCATCCACCGCCCCCCGCAGATGCCCCATGGCCCGCATAAGCCTGGGGTAGAGCTGGGCGATGGTATGGATAGGGTCGGACACGGCCAACACTCCTTGTTAAGTTTCCTAACTATTAGGAAGCCTAAATATTAGGGCGGCTAGGATGACATGTCAAGCTCTTTGAATGCAAAATTCAAGATTGATGGACTCGCAAAAAGTCCCGGATTGGACTTTTTGCGACTCTATCAAGATCAAAGTGGAATAAAGGAGTTACGAATGTGGAAGAAGAATTGGCGGCCTTTTCCAGACCCCAGACCCTAGTTACCCTCCCGCAGGGAATTCAAAACCAGGTCCGCGAGGGCTGCGATAAAATCCGGTCTCGAGTTTAAAGCCGGTGCCCTGACATAAATATCGAAACCGAGCTCTTTTGCCATTGCCCTGTGCTGTATGTCCAGTTCGTAAAGGGTTTCGATGTGATCCGACACGAACGATACGGGCACAATGACGAGGGGAGGAGTTCTGCCGGCGGCCAGTTCGGCCAACTTTTCGGGCAGGGAAGGTTCGAGCCATTTGACGGGCCCGAGGCGGCTCTGGAAAGCAAGTTCGTGGGGTCTGCCGCCAAGCCGCCCAACGACACCGTTTACGGTGGCGAGAATCTCGGCAAGGTAGGGGTCTCCCCTGTCCACGAGCTTCCGCGGAACTCCGTGGGCGGAAAACAGCACGACCACGTCGTCCTTTCTCTCCTCAGGAACCTGTTCGATAGCCTCCTCGATGGTGGAGGCGAGGGCATCGAGGTAACCCGGGTGGGTGGGCCAGGAGTCGATGATCTGGACAGACGACTCGAAGGGGGTGCCCGGAAGGAGCATGGAGAGTTCCTCAACGCAGGTCCCCGTGGTGGCCGTGCAGTACTGGGGGTAAAGGGAAAGGGCCACCAGACGCCTGGCTCCCGAGGCGGCGGCAGCCTCCACGGCCTCCTGGATAAAAGGGTTCCAGTAGCTGAATGCGGGAAGAACAGGACCAAAACCGGCCGGCAAAAGGGCAGCAAGGGCCGCCGCCTGATTCCGGGTCAGCTCCCCAATGGGGCTTTTCCCGCCGATGACCCTATAGCGGGGTATGACCTTACTGGCTCTGCGGGCGGAAAGAAAGGAGGCGAGGGGGCGGCGCAGCAGTTCAGGCAGGGTGATGATCGCCGGATCGCTGAAAAGGTTTCGTAAAAATGGCTGTACCGCTTCGAGGGAGTCGGGGCCTCCCATGTTGAGCAGAAGGACCGCCCCTCCCCTATCCACTGGATCCATCTCAGCGTCTGTATTCGTGGACCGCTTCGACCAGCGTGATGGCGTTTTCCACGGGGGTGGGCGGAAGGATCCCGTGACCAAGATTGAACAGGTGGCCGGGTTCGGGCCCGGCAGCGTCCATGATGGCGTGGGCTCTTCTCCGGATCTCCTCCGGAGGGGCGAACAGAACGGTGGGATCCAGATTCCCCTGCACCCCCTTCGTCTTTCCGAAAGTGGCCCTGGAACGGGCGATGTCCTGACGCCAGTCGATGCCGATCACGTCGGCGTCCACGCTGTCCATGTGGTGGGCCAGATAGGCGCCGTTGTTGAGGTAATAGATGACCGGAACCCCGTCCCGCTTGAGGTTGGCGATGACCTTCTGGACCGGCTTGAGAGAGAACCTGACGTATTCGGGATCCGCAAGGATACCGCCCCAGGTGTCGAAGATCTGAACAGCCTGGGCGCCGGCGTCAACCTGGGCGTTGAGATAGTTGATCACAACGTCGGCAAGAAGGTCCATGAGGTAGTCAGCCAACTCCGGCCTGGAGTAGATCAGGCCCTTGATGTTGTGGAAACTCTTGGTGGTCCCGCCCTCGACGGCATAGGTGGCCAGTGTGAACGGGGAGCCGGAAAAGCCGATAAGGGGTACCCGTCCTTCCAGCTCCCGCCTGATCATCCGGATGGCATCCATGACGAACCCCACGTCCTCTTCCGATTCGATCGTTCGCAGGTTCCTGATGGCGGCCTCGTCCTGGACAGCGGACAGGACCGGTCCGCGCTTGTCTTCGAAGGTGACGTCGATACCCATGGGCTCTAAAGGGATCAGGATGTCGGAAAAGAGGATGGCCGCGTCCACGTTGAGAAGGTCGATGGGCAGCAGGGTGACTTTGGTGGCCAGCTCAGGGGTTTTGCAGAGGGTGAGAAAGTCGACCTCTCCCCGGACCGCCTGGTACTGGGGCATGTACCGTCCGGCCTGGCGCATGATCCAGATCGGCGTGTGGGACGTCGGGCGGCGAAAGCAGGCGTCGATATAAGTGTTATTCATCAGTTTTTAACTCCTTTTCCCTTTCACGGAGGACCTTTTTCGGGATGTGGTCGCAAAACGGTTCTTCCTCCATGTAGTCGCCGGTAATGGCCAGGGCACGTGCGCGGCAGCCGCCGCAGACTCCGAGGTATTCACAGGAGCCGCATCGGCCCTTGTAATCCTTGAAGCTTCTCATGTCATTGAAGAGCCGGCTGTTTTCCCAGATCTCCTTGAAGTGCTGCTTCTTGACGTTGCCCGCGGACCGGGGGAAGTAGCTGCAGGGCTGGACCTCGCCGCGGCTGCCGATAAAGGCGATGGACTGGGCGGCGATACACCCCTTTGAGCCCCCCGTCCCGAACTTCAGGTTCCTTCTTTCAAAATCGATCCCCTTGGCCTTGGCCTCCTGCTGAACGATGCGGTAATAATGGGGCGCACAGGTGGGACGGACGAGCATCTCATGTTCCTCCAGCTCCATCGCGAAATGCCACTTGAGGATCTCGTCATAATCCTCCCTGGAGATGAGTTCGGCCAGGAGGTCCTCACCCCTGCCCATGGGAACGATCATGAACATGTACCAGGCTGTGGAGCCGATCTTTTTGGCCAGCTTGTAGGTGTTGGGGATGTCTTTCTGGTTGCGCCTGGTGAAGGAGGAGTTGACCAGGAACTCGATGCCGTGTTTGCGGAAGTATCCGGCCGCTCTCAGGGTGGAGTCGAAGGCTCCTGGCTGCTGGCGGAAATCGTCGTGGATTCCGGCCGTGGAGCCGTCCAGGCTCAGGGAAACGATGCGTATCCCCGACGCCTTTATTCTCTCGCAGATCGGGTCGTCCACCAGGACGCCGTTGGTAGCCAGGGCCATGCGGAGACCCTTGCTCGTGCCGTAGGCTGCGATCTCGAAGACGTCCTTGCGCAGCAGCGGCTCGCCTCCGGACAGGACAACCACCGGGGTGGCAAAGGACGTCAGTTCGTCGATGAACCTCCTGGCCTCTTCAAGGGAAAAATCCCCCTCGTCCGAGCCCATGTCCGAAGATGAGCGGCAGTGAATGCAGTTGAGGTTGCACCTGCCCGTGATCTCCCAGGCGAGCCATTTGGGCTCGTACGCCCTGGGACCGGGTCTCTTTGCCTGTATCTGAGTCAAATCGATCCTCCTGCCCGGGACCCGTTTCTCCCCGACGTCCTTACGGTCAGCCGCATGGCTCTCGATCTTAAGGGGTCCCCGAAAGCACGACAAATTATCATAACGATCCAGAAAACAAAAGGGGGCTTGCTTCACCCGAAATCCAGCGACGGGATACCGCCGGGCGGGGTTGTGGGGCGGATGGGCGGCATCGGGTCGCTTTCAGAGTCCACCGGCGCCCGTCAACGGCAAAAACGGCATCGGAAGCGCCCCGACCGGGGACTGGGCAAAACCAATCGCGGATTTCGGGCTACCGGGCTCATTGATGAAAGGACCCTTATCTGCTAAACAGGGTGGGTGAGGCAGGCGAGCAGGTTCGTGCCTGCATGAAAGAAAGGAGAATGTGTGAGCAACGAGACCAGCCTTATCATCAAGGCCCTCCTCGAGGAGGTCCTTTCCAAGGAGATCCACCCGGTCCTGCAGAGGCTCCACCGGGCCCAGCT
Organism: bacterium; assembly: GCA_029210545.1. NCBI lineage: Bacteria > bacterium. The sequence goes on along the minus strand of JARGFV010000031.1, from coordinate 18,096 downwards.
GGACAACCGCCGGGTTTTCAGGATGATGGCCGAGATGGTGACGGGAATGGAGGTCATGTCCAAATTGCCCGACGCCGTCAGCATCTTCGGCTCGGCACGTTCCAAGCACCGGGACCCGGCTTACAAGGCCGCCCGGCAAATCGGCAAGAGGTTCGCCGAAGAGGGCTACGCGGTGATCACCGGAGGCGGGCCAGGCGTCATGGAGGCCGCCAACAGGGGTGCCTTGGAAGGGGGAGGGACCTCGGTGGGACTCAACATCTCCCTGCCCCACGAGCAGCTCGCCAACAAATACGCCAACGTGGAGCTCAACTTCCGCTACTTTTTTATACGCAAGGTCATGTTCGTAAAATACGCGAGGGCTCTCGTGGTCCTCCCCGGCGGTTTCGGCACCATGGACGAGCTGTTCGAGTCCCTGACTCTCAAGCAGACCGGGAAGATGCAGAAGTTCCCCATCATCCTGTTCGACAAGGCCTACTGGGCCTCCCTTTACGGGTGGCTTCGGGATCAGATGGTGTCTGCCGGCTACCTGGACGAGGAAGACCTGAACCTCTTCTCCATGACCGACGACCCCGAAGATGTGGTGGAGCGAGTGCACATCTACTGTCAGACCCAGAAGTCCCACGAAGAACCATATGTCTCCTATGTCGAATCCGAGGAGTTCACGGAGGGTCTCTAAGCGATCTTGCCCACGGCATCCGTGCCCACATGGGAGTGGGTCACCATACTTGTGTGCCTGCTGCTGTCCGGCTTTTTTTCCGGGTCCGAAACAGCCTTTGTAAGCCTGTCAAAGGCCAAATTCCAGGCTCTCATGAAGGCCCGGAACCGGAAGCCCGATCCCCTCAACATCTGGGTGAAGCACCCCAGCGCCCTTCTCACCTCAATCCTCATCGGCAACAACCTGGTCAATATCGGAGCTTCGGCGCTGGCCACCGACATCGCTTCAAGGCTCTTTGCCAATCGCGGCCTTGCCGTGTCGGTGGGGGTCATGACCCTGGCCATCCTGGTTTTCGGGGAGATCACCCCAAAGGTCATGGCCCGGCGCTACGCCGAGCGGTTTGTCCTCCTGACCGCCTGGTCCCTCGCGATCTTCTATCTCCTCACCTGGCCGGCCACCCTGGTCTTCACAGGGATAACCAACCTCCTCATCAGGGCCACGGGGGGCGATCCCGACCGGGACTTTGATACCGTCCAGGCCGATGAGATCCAGTTGATCGTGTCCCTGAGCGCCAGCGAGGGGGGGATCGCGAAATACCCCGCCCAGCTCATTGACCGGGTCCTGGCGTTCCATGACAGGACCGTGAAGGATGCCATGGTGCCCCGTACCCAGATCGTCGCCCTGGAGCTCGACGACGGGGTGGAAAAGGTCCTGGAAGTGGCAAACGAGAGCGGGCACAGCCGTTTCCCTGTGTGCCGGGAGAGCCTGGACGAGATCGTCGGGGTATTCTACGTCAAGGACCTGCTCTCGGAACCCCGGACGAACTGGGGCGATTACCGGTTGGCCGAGCACATGCATCCGCCCTATTTCGTGCCGGAGAGCGCCTACCTGGGCCGCACCATCAGGGAGTTCCAGAAAAGGAAGATCCATCTCGCCCTGGTGGTGGATGAGTTCGGCGGAACAGAGGGGATGATCACGCTTGAGGATATCCTGGAGGAACTGGTGGGAGAGATCCATGACGAGTTCGACCGGGAGATCGTCATGATGCGGCGCCTTCCTTCGGGGGCGCTGGAGGTGTCGGGACGGACACCCATCGACGATCTCATGAGGGCTTTTCCTTCATGGTCAGGGGAGACCCCTTCCAAGACTGTTGGAGGGCTCATCATGGCGATAACAGGGAGGGTGCCCGCACCAGGGGAGACCGTGTATACAGGGGGGCTCAAGCTCGTCGTCCTGGGGTCCGACGAGCGCCAGATCAAGAGGGTGAGCGTGGAAAGCACGGCCGGCGAAGAGGGGGGCCATGAAAGGTAACCGGCCCGGAGGAGTGCCCAGGGAGGTGGTGAGCCGATTGCTGGAAGCGGACGCCAATACCCGGGAAGAAGCCGTACAGGTCGTCTGCCGTGGTTTTTGCGAATATTTCAAGGGTGATGGGGGGGAGCCCGAATGCGGCGGTTTTAACGCTGTGAAAAATGGTATTGACTCCGGGTGCGTTGACCCGTCCCACCTGGAGCAGTTGGTTGACCGGAAGCCCCATCGGGCACGGAAATCCAGGTTCCTCGTGGAAAACCTTTGTGCCGGTTGCGGTTACCTCGCAGAGGGGTGCGATTACCTCTCCGAACTTCCAACCCCTGGCGCCACCCCCTGCGGCGGCTACCGTTTCCTGCAGGCGCTGCTGGAATGCGAGGCCCTGACCGAAGAGCAGATAAGAGATATGGTTGAGAATACGGAACGCAGAATAAACCCTTCAAACAAGCAGTAGTCCTCCAAGCAGCCCAATAGTCGGAAAATTCCGCCCCAATTCCGCCCAGGATCCACACCAGATAAGGCTCTCAGGTCGATTTACCATCGACTGCAGGTTCATGAATAACCGTGAGTGCCGAGTGTCAAGCAGTTATCACACTTTTCCACAGGTGGGGAAATGCTGTGGAAACAAACAGTCTTCTCTTCGTTCCTCCGGGCAGGCACCGTGTTGAAGCAGGTTCCGGAAGCTGATGGTAATCGGAGCTGGTGTCAATCCCCGGCTGGTGCAAGTTAACCAGGCGCGAGTTTTGCAAAAATGCGGGCGGGGAAATTGGCGGTAAGCCGAGAAATTCGAACGCCGTGAGGGGATGGGAGCTTCACAAAACTTCGCGTTTTCGGCTGAATTCGCATCCGCAGTAATCCTGTCTGTAGATGCCCATCTCCCGGCTGAGCTGGACGCTCCGCTTGAAACCGTCCATCTTTTTCAGGTCTGTGGGCAGGTACTCGACGCCGTATTCCAGGGCAGCCTCTGTGCCGAGCCGGTTGACCATGGCCGCGTTCTTGTGGGGGCTGACGGTGAGGACGGCGGCGAAAGCGTCATATGCTCCGTCCCTTGCCTCCCGGGCCGTCCGTCGCAAACGGTCCCGGATGCAGATCTCGCAACGGCGGCCTTTTTCCGGCTCCCCTTCCAGCCCCTGAACCATGACCATCCACTCCCCGGGGTTGTACTCTCCGGTAAGAAAAGGAAAGCCGGTAGCTTCTGACAGCCTGTTCATCGCGGCAAGACGCCGGTCGTATTCCTGGGGCGGATGGATGTTGGGGTTGTAGAAAAAGCCACGGGCGTCCCACCCGGAGGTGAGGCGTTCAATACCGATGGTAGCGTCGGGGGCGCAGCAAATATGAAGAAGGAGCTTCTTCATATTTGCGAAGGAGGAAGGAAGAACAGGGGAGGTGGAAGCAAGGCAACACCTGTGATCTTGTGATGGCCTGCGTTGTTTAACAAGCTTGAAAAGTTTTCTTCCACCTTCCACCTTCCATGTTCCCAATTCTGTATTAGATAAAAATGGCTTGCCATTTGTCTCCAAAGATACTATAGAATTCCCCTTTTGTGTCAAAGCGCCTCGTTGCGCAGTCATTCGTATCAGGAGGAATTGAAAATGATCTGTACTGTCTTGAAGGAAGAAATCGATTGCGTGTTCATGACCCGGCAGGGCTGCACCTACAACGGCGGTCATTGCGATCCGGTCGTGCAGGCCTGTGAGGGTTGTAATCACATCAAGGAGATCGACGAGGATTACTATTGCACCACCAGTGCCAACCCGTCGGCCAAATGGAACATGGGTGTCTGCAACTATGCCACGCACGTGGTGAAGGAGGCGCCGGTTGTGGCTCAGGCCAAGATCAACCCCCTCAAGGCATCAAAAAGGGCGGCGGCCGGCCGGTAATAAGGTTGCCGTTTTACGGGATAGAAAAAGGGCGGCTCTTTCGAGCCGCCCTTTTTTTTGAGCTTCAGGATCGACAGATCCTTGTCTAACTGCCTACTTCCTGGACGGGGCGCTTGACAACGAAGCAGAGCACCGCGCCGATAATGGACATCATGGCGAGGATAAAATAGACCTTGTTGTAGCCACCGGCGACGTTGCCCGCTGCCTTGGCAGCCTTCATGATGCCGGCAAAGTAGCCGGGAACCACGAACCCGCAGATGCCCCATGCGGTAAACAGGATGCCGTAGTTGGCGCCCACGTTCTTGGCGCCGAAGTAGTCGGCCGTAAAGGAGGGCATCAGGGCCAGGTATCCGCCGTAGGAGAAACCGACGACACACAGGCCGATAAGGACCTGCCAGAAGTTCTGGGCGTTCCTGAGGAGGAACAGGCAGGCGATGACGTAGGTGCCGTACATAAGGGCGGTCGTCATGTTTCGGCCGATCTTGTCGGAGGTGGTCCCCCAGGCAAGGCGGCCCACGCCGTTAAACAGGGACATGATGCCGAGGGCGGCACCACCCGACATGACCGCGGCGCCCTTGGAGAGCTCCACGATGATCGGTTTGGCCTGCCCGATGGCGGTGATACCCACCGAGGTGCCGAGGAAGTACATGATCCACAGAACGTAGAACTGCCACGTCTTGATCATCTCACCAGGAGAGTAGTCCTCTTTGGTGGGAGCGCCGGCAGTTGCGGGCGGTGACCAGCCGGGCGGGCGATAGCCGACGGGGGGGACCTTGTAAACCTGGGCGGCGCCGATGACGCAGATGTAGAAGGTGATCGCCATGATGATGAAGGTTCTCGGAATCGTCTGGGCGAAAGCGTCCGGGTTGGATCCGATGAGTTTTTCAATGAGAGGCGCGAAGATGAGGGAGCCGGCGCCGAAACCCATGACCGCGAGGCCGACGATCATTCCGCGTTTGTCCGGGAACCACTTAACACAGGTGGCGATGGGCGTAACGTAGGCGAAGCCCACACCGAGGCCGCCGAGGACACCGTAGGCGAAGATCATTCCGCCGGGGGTGTTGCCGATGAAGGACGCCAGCAGACAGCCGGTGCCGAGGAGAATACCCCCGACGCTACCGACGAGTCTCGGGCCCTTCTTGTCCTGCCAGAACCCGGCGAAGATCATGGCCACGGTGAACATGAGAACCGACCACCGGTAAGGTGCGATGCTCTGGGTCTTGTCCCAGCCGTGCAGGGCCTCCAGCGGGCCCCTGAACACGGACCAGGAGTACAGCACGCCGAGACAAAGCTGCATGATAAGCGCAGCCCCGACGAACCGCCATCTGTTACCGAGATTTTGTTCCATTGATTCCTCCATAACTCAGTGGGAGGGATCCCTACCCCTCCAGGGTTAATCACATCACGTTGCCCGAAGCGTCTCGTTATCCTGCCGCTCCGGTCTTGTGTCCGGCTCCGGTCTTGTGCCCGGATTCCGTGCGGGGGTGCGGGGCCTGCTCTTTACGTGGGACCCGCCCCGATGCCTGATGGGCCATAATGACACCTGGCCCTGCACCGGCTGCGTTAAGCCGGTGTTGTGATCGGCGCTCGGCTCCACCTCCTTTCACAAGGGATTGTGTCTCTCGCTTTAGTCCGGCTCCAATGCTGTCCAGGCCGGTGACATTTCAAGAATTAAAACAGTGTTTATAGAAAAGCCAGGCCCGTAAATACCGCTATTTATCTTTATAACGGCCTGTTTTTAAAGGATTCTGGTGGGAGGGGCTTTCAGCCCCCTTACCCTTTGTTGTGAATGGTAAAACGATGTTTCGTTCATGTCAAGAAAAATGTCAAAACAGTGTTAAACAACCGGATGCCGGCCGATCCGGCTTCCAGGCCCCAGGTTCCGGAAAAGCCCGGGAGAATAAAAATCGGCGTTTGATGGCTTGTTCGGACGCTCAATCAAGCCTCCTCAACCCCCATTTAAGTGCCAGCTCGAGGACATTCAGATAGTCGCTCCGGGAAAGGGAGTCACCGATACCGGGCTGACCCGCGGATTCGAAACAGGGCCGGTACTGGCCCATGACGTTGAGATAAGTGTTGACGGAGATCTCCTCGGCCAGGAACCGGAACGCCTCGCCGGATCCCGCCAGGTCGTGGGGCAGGACAAGATGGCGGACCAGGAGGCCCCGCAGCGCAACGCCCCTTTCATCTGTGACGAGGTCTCCCACCTGGCGATGCATCTCCCTGATGGCCTGCCTGGCGACATCAGGGTAGTCGGCGGCGCCGGCCAGTTTCAGGGCGGTTTTACTGTCGGTGAACTTCAGGTCAGGCATGTAGATGTCGAAGATACCATCCAGAAGGCGGAGGGTCTCGGCAGAGTCATAGCTTCCGGTATTGTAGACAAGGGGGACTGTCAGCCCGGCTCCGGCAGCCAGCATGACCGCCTCGACGATGGAGTGGACCTGGTGGGAGGGGCTGACGAAGTTGATGTTATGGCAACCCGCATGCTGAAGGGACAGCATTGCCTCGGCCAGAGCCTTGACGGTGATCATCCGTCCGCCGCCCAGGTGGCTGATGTCGTAGTTCTGGCAGAAGATACAGCCCAGGTTGCATCCCGCAAGGAAGATGGCCCCCGAACCGCCGGCCCCGGTCAGGGGAGCCTCCTCGCCGTGGTGAGGGTGCACCGAGCTTACGAAGGGGCCGAACCCGGTGCGGCAGTAGCCTTCTTCACCTTCCCCCCGCAGGGACCCGCATCGTCTTGGGCACAACCCGCACGGGGAGGCGATCTCCCTGAGGGTCCGGATCCTGCGCTGGAACACACCGGCCTCTATCTGCAGGTAGCCTGGCACGAACCGTTCCACAATCCTCCTCCGGGCTTGTGAGGGTCTTGGAAAGGTGGTAACAATCAGTAATCAGTAATCAGTAATCAGTAAACGGAACTATAATTAACAACGCACTCTTTTAAAAGGCAAGTGTTCGGGATTCGGTATATTCCGGCTACCGGATACTGGATACTGAAATCAAAATTATCATGAAAATTGGATTAGCAGGATACTCGGGCTCCGGGGTTACCACCCTTCTAGCCCTCCTTTCCGAAGATCCGGAACTTGCCGGAAAGCACGGAGGGCCGGAGATCCGTTCCATTATCGTGGACGATCCCAGACTGGATCAGCTGGTTGACCTTTTCCGGCCGAAGAAGATCACCCCGCTTCATGTGGATGTCGTCGAGATGGGAGATCTGCGGCCCCAGGAGGGAGGCGGCCTGCGGAAGGAAACCCTGGCCCGGACGGCCGGCCTGGATGCCCTGGTACTGGTTCTGCGCGGTTTCGACGCCCCCTTGTCAGAGGTGTGCCGCAAGGCTGACGAACTTTCAACGGAGCTTGAATCGCTCCTTCAGGAATTCGCCATTGCCGACCTCATGCCCATCGAGAACCGCCTTGAGCGTCTCGAAAAGGAGGGCAAGCACTCTTCGAGGGAGGCCCAGCTGCTGGGCAGGCTCAAGGACGGCCTTGAGGAAGGACAGCCCATCAGGCGGCTTAGTCTTGACAAGGAAGAGCTGAAGACCCTTTCCGGATACAACTTTCTCACTCTCGTTCCCCTCCTCGTGATCGCCAATCAGGGAGCCGAAGGTGCGGGAGCCCTCAGGTTCCCGGATCTTGCCGACCGCTGTCTCCGTGAAGGCATGGACTACCTTGAGATTCCTGCCCTTGCGGAATTCGAGACCCTGGAGATACCCGAAAGTGAGAGAGCGCCTTTTCTGGCCGACCTCGGCATCGAGGTATCTGCCAGGGAACGGTTCATGGCCACCCTTTTCGAGCAGCTGCACATCGTCACCTTTTTTACGGTGGGGGAAAAAGAGGTCCATGCCTGGACGATCCCCGAGGGCACACCCGCGGCCAAAGCGGCGGGAAAGATCCACACCGACCTGGAGCGGGGGTTCATCAGGGCCGAAGTCATGGCCTACGATGAATGCATCGCCCTGGGAGGACTGACGAAGGCGAAGGAGGTCGGCAAGCTCCGCATCGAGGGAAAGGATTACATCGTGAAAGACGGAGAGATCTTCCACGTGAGGTTTAATATATAGGAGTTAACTGTTCACAGTGTACAGTTAACGGTTGTTGCTCCTTGCAGGAGCTTTGAAACTGAAAACCGTTTGCAGTTATCGGTTTTTGAGCAGTGAACTGTAAACCGTGGACTGTGAACCGTAAACTTTCCCGAAAGGAACCCATCTTGACTGAATACAAAAGACCTCTTAACGGGAACGGGGACACCCTTAAGCTTGGTATCCCCAAAGGCAGCCTTGAAGAGGCGACCATAGACCTTTTCAGGAGAGCCGGGTGGCGCATCAACCGCGGATCGAGGAGCTACTTCCCAACCGTGGACGACCCCGAACTGACCTGCTCCCTCGTCCGGGCCCAGGAGATGTCCCGCTTCGTGGAGGAAGGGATTCTGGACGCCGGTATCACGGGCAGGGACTGGATCCTGGAGAACGACTCCGACGTGGCCTGGGTGGAAGAACTCGCCTATTCCAAGGTCAGCAGCCGGCCGGCCCGGTGGGTGGTCATCGTTCCCAGGGACAGCTCCTACAAGACCATCGAGGATCTGGCCGGCAGGCGGATCTCCACGGAACTGGTCCAGTTCACCCGCCGGTATTTCGCCGAACGCAACATCGACGTCAAGGTGGACTACTCCTGGGGGACAACGGAAGCCAAGGTCGTGGAGGGGATCGCCGACGCCGCGGTGGAAGTGACCGAGACCGGCAGCACGATCCGCGCCCACGGGCTGGAGATCATCCACGAGATGATGCAGTCCAAACCGTACCTCATAGCCAACAAGCAGGCGTACAAGGATCCGTTCAGGCGAAAGAAGATCGACACCATCGCCATGCTGCTCAAGGGGGCCGAAAAAGCCATCGGCATGGTGGGTCTCAAGCTCAATATCCACCGGGACGACCTGGACAAGATCGTGAGCCTCCTTCCCAGCCTGAACGCCCCCACCGTGGCCGGGCTCCACCAGAGCGACTGGTACTCGGTGGAGTCCGTGGTCTCGGAGGAAACGGTACGGCGCCTCGTCCCCCTTCTCCTGGAAGGCGGCGCGGAGGGGATCATCGAATATCCGTTGAACAAGATAATATAAGGGCCGTGACTGGTGACTCGTGAATGGTGGTTGGGGAAGACCCGAATCACGAACGCAAGCCTCACTCTTGAAAGGAAGGGAGGCTTGTTGTATTCTTGCCTTGTGAAAAAAATCGTTTTGACATGGCGGAAGGCCCCGGCCCTGCTTATTGCCGTCCTTTTCCTTTTGACGGTCTGGCCTCACCAGCTCCAGGCCCGCAGCTCCTTCTGGATCAGCAGCCGTGACACCAATGCGTGCATCGTTTCGGCTGTTGTCCAGTACGACGAGAAGCTGGAGGCGCAGGTCAGGGAGGAAAACGGGATCACCAATGTGATCCTTCAGATGGACATCAACACCAAGGAACCCCAGGAACTGTGCAGCATGCTCATGATGGACCAGGGGGAAAACAGGTGGCGCCCCCTCCTGTGCGTTACGAACATCAGGGGGAATATCTACAAAGGGTACCTCATCCTTCCCGAGGAGTTCACCCTGGCCAACCCGATCCAGATCCGCCTCGGCGATCGGACCGTGGAAGCGAAATTCTTGAAGTGAGAGCTAAGCGCTAGCAGCGTGTCGGAAAACCTCTTGACACGCTGCTATAGGTTTTTCGGAAAGCCCTTTTTTGGGTCTTTTCTTGAAAACAAGAGCATTAAACCGGTAAATAACTCCGGTGAATTACCAAATGTGCCATATATTTGTTTTTTTCGGTCTAAATGCTACTTCCGAAAAACTATATCTAGCCCGCATTATTCATGATGGTGATGAGATGTCAGCTAACTGTGTGGCAATTAAAGATAAATGGGAATGGCACGATAAACATCATGAATTATGCGGGGTTGCCCGGACATAGTCACGAGAGGAGTTTTTCGTTCCGGCAAGGCGACTGTGGAGTGAGCGCGGAGGCATACTTTAGTATTCCGCACAAGCGAACGACACAGCAACGCAGCCGGAACGGAAAAGAACCTCGTGAATAGTCCAGGCTCCTAGTACCACTCTTTATTATGTCCGATTTCTTCCAGAACTTTCCCGTAACCACCATCCACCGGCTTCCCGCCCCCGGGGTCCATGGGCTGCCGGAAAGCATGGCCAGGTACGCGGACCAGCGCCCGCCCGCCCTCCTTCTGCCCGCCCTGGCCTCGGAAATGGACGGTCCCGCCTGGCCCGTCATCCTTGAGCAGCTCCACGATGTCCCCTGGGTCCGGGAAGTTGTCCTCGCACTGGGTGCTCCGTCACGGAAGGATTTCGACAGGGCCAGGGCCGCGCTTGCCGAACTGCCCATGCAAACGACGGTGGTATGGCCGGGCAGCGAGGGGCTGAAGAAGGTTTTCGATGACGCAAAAGGGGGCATCGATATCGGTCCCCCGGGCAAGGGGAGAGATGTCTGGATCGCCATGGGCTACCTCCTGGCCAGGGGTGGGCTGTATGCTGTGGGGCTTCACGACGCCGACATCGTCACCTATACGAAGGAACTCCCCATGAGGCTCCTGATGCCTCTCGTTCACCCAGGCCTGGAATACTCCTTCTGCAAGGGGTACTACCCCAGGATCTCAGGCGACCGCCTGGCGGGACGTGTGACGCGGCTCCTTGTGATGCCTCTGGTGTGGCTCCTCAGGGAGTGGTCCCCGTCCAGCGCCCTGGAGACCATCGGGGCCATGAGGTATCCCCTCGCCGGGGAGTTTGGCCTTACACTTGACCTTGCGAACCGGATCCCCATCCCCAGGGACTGGGGTCTTGAGATCGGGATCCTGTCGGCGGTGTCCCGGGCCGTCGAGCCAGGGAGGATCTGCCAGGCAGAGCTTTGCGACAATTACGAACACAAGCACCAGGAGCTGCACCCGGGCGACACGTCCAAAGGCCTGAACCGGATGGCCCTGGAGGTCACATCCGCCCTTCTCCGGGAGGTCAACGATCCTGAGTTGCTTAAAGGGCTGGTGGACCGATACCGGGAAAGGGCGCTGGCGATGGTCCCCGGCTACCGGGCCGACGCCCTGGCAAACGGCCTGGCCTACGACAGGGAGAAGGAGCTTGCCGCCATCGACACTTTCGCGGCGGCCGTACAGCTTGCCCTTTCCTGCATGGGCGAAGAGCAGGAGCTGGGACCTTTGCCGGCGTGGGAGGAGACGGAAAAGTTTGTTCCCGGACTCAAGGGAAGGATCGTGGATGCTGTTGTCCGGGACAACTCGTGACGCGGGGAAACGGGAAGGGTGAGAAACGGGGAAGAACCGTTCATTTCCATCTTTGTCATCGCGAGCTATTATCCGGGCGAAGCGATCCCGGTTCCTGTAAAAAGGTTGATTTATTCACCACCTTTGAACGGACGGTTCGAAAAAAAGCCGCCCATCGGGCGGCCTGATTTGAGATCTGAGATTTGAGATCGCTCAGACGCGATTAAGCAGGCGTCTGAGTTCCTTCTTCCTGTTCCGGAGCTCCTTCATCTTCACGTAATCCTGTTCGGCGATGGCAGCCAGGATCTGGGAGCGCAGTGCCCTCTTTTCCAGCTTCAGGGCGGGGACGTCATGCTTTCCCCGGAGGCGGGCCTGGGTCTTGGAGAGAACGACCTCCTTGACCTTTGGCTCGGGCTCAGGTGCGGGAGCGGGTGCAGGGGCTGCTTTCGCCTTCGCTTCCTCAGCCTTGGCGGACACGTCAACCTTCGGTTCAGGTTCGGGTTCAGGTGCGGTCTCAACCTTTGGCTCGGGCTCAGGTGCGGGAGCGGGTGCAGGGGCTGCTTTCGCCTTCGCCTCATCGGCTTCCACCTTCGCCACCTCGGCTTCGGTGGAAAGGTCGGCGGACACGTCAGCGGAGGGGGAAGCGGCTTTGACAACGGGTTCTTCTATCGGAGCCTTTTCTACCGGAGCCTCTTCGGCCGGGGCAGCTTCGACTTCGGGCTCAGGCTCGGGCTCGGATGCGGCCTCGACTTCAGGGGCTGCTTCCTCTTCGACAGGGGCCTCGGCCTTTACGGGAGCCTCGGTCTCCACAGGCTCAGGGGCGGGCTGTTCGACCGGAGCTTCGGCGGCAGTGGATGCGTCCGATGCTCCCGCAATAGCGGCGACAAGGTCGGCCTTCTTCATGGAGGAAAGGCCCGTGATACCCAGCTCCCTGGCCATCTCCTTGAGTTCGGCGACCGTTTTGTGTTCAAGTTCCTTGACTTCCATGGTGAACTCCTTTCAAAACATGATTTCTTATATAATATCAGAGGTGTAATGCGGGTTTGGAGGAACGTAAATGACTATCAGAACCGGAAAAAAGAGTCAACGCCCCTTTCTGTACCGGTCCCTGTCCTCCTACCTGACGGAGGTCTTCGGGGCACCGCTCCGGAAAGTGCCGGTGGACCCGGGTTTCGGATGTCCCAACCGGGACGGGACCCTGGCCATGGACGGGTGCGCCTTTTGCCGCCTTGACAGCTTCGTCCCTTCCCACGCCAGATCGGGAACGGATCCTGTAGAACAGATCGCACGGGCGCGCAAGGGGCAGGAGGGGTCGCCCTTTATCGTCTACCTGCAGGCCGGCACCGGCACCTACACCGAGCCGGACGTATTCAACCAGCTTGTGGACCGTCTTTGCGGCCTGCCGGACGTGGTCGGGTTTTTCGTGGGAACCAGGCCGGACTGTATCGACGAACCGATCCTGGAAGCCCTGTCGCCCTGGCTTTACAGAAAGCTGATCTGGCTGGAGCTGGGGCTGCAGTCCGCCCACGACGAGACCCTTTCCCTCCTCGGGCGGGGCCACGATGTCGAAAGCTTTACACGGGCGAGGGAGCTTGCCGGGAAGTCCGGGATCCCGGTGCTGGCCCACGTCATCCTGGGGCTGCCCGGTGAGGACAGGGAGAAGATGCTCCAAACGGCTGATTACCTGGCTGGCCTCGCGGTAGAAGGGGTGAAGATCCACCATCTCCAGGTGGTCAGGGGCACCCGCATGGAAAAGATGCTGGCAGATGGCGACGCCAAGCCCCTGGAGTGGAAGTCGTACCCCGAGCTGGCGGCAGCCTTCCTGGAAAGGCTGCCGCCGGAAACCGTCATCCATCGTCTGGTAGCCGATGCCCCCCGGGAGATGCTCATCGCCCCCCGGTGGCCGGACCGCGCCAGGGTGATCCAGGCCATCAGGGATCACATGGAAAGGGAAGGAAGGTGGCAGGGACGTGTTTATCTGAAAGTACGTCAGAAGGGGGCTAAGGGGAGAGGGGGAGAAGAACCTTTAGACACGGAGATGGGGTGACGCGGGGACACGGGGAAGAAAGGCAGTACGAAGTGCGAGGTGCGGAGGGCGGGGAATAAACACGGTATCGGTGTAGCGGAGTGTCGGGGTGCCGGTGTAGAATCATAAGCCTTGGCTTGAGATGCTCTGTAGCCTAGAATCAGTAGTCAGTAGCCATCCGAATTCGCTCTTCGAGCTTCAGCCTTCGCATAAAGCTTCGGCTGACACGACGACGGACGAGGGAACGAAAAGTCGGTAAACAGTAAACCGTGAACTGTAAACTGTGAACTCTTAACCTATGACCCTTACCCGAAAAATCTCCAGCAGCAAGACGCCGACACGGGGCGAGGCCCTCCTGGTCGTGGTGGAAGGCCCGGGCAAGGGAACCTCCCTCAGGATCACCGGGACGGTTGCCATCGGGAGCCGGAAGGGCAGCGAGCTTTGCCTGGATGACCCCACGGTGTCCCGGGAGCATGCCGAGGTGGCCATCACCGCCGAGGGCTATCTCCTCCAGGATCTGGGCAGCACCAACGGTACCTTTCTCAACGGGGTCCGTGTGGACCGGGCCTATCTCAGGGATGGGGCGATCCTCACCATGGGAAAGACCCGTCTCCGGTTCCAGCTGGCCCCGGCCGGATCGGTCCTCGCACCCGGCGCTCAACAGGGGTTCGGTGAGATGGTGTCGGTCAGCGAAAGCATGCAGAGGGCTTTCACGCTCCTGGAGGGCCTTGCGGCCAGTGACGTCACGGTCCTCGTGGAGGGCGAGACCGGAACGGGGAAGGAACTGGCGGCCAGGGCCGTTCACGACAGGAGCCCCCGGGCCAGGGGCCCCTTCGTCATCTTCGATTGCTCCACCGTTCCCGCAGAGCTCATGGAGAGCGAACTGTTCGGGTACGTCAAGGGCGCCTTCACCGGGGCGGACAGCTCAAGGTCAGGCGCTGTCAAGGACGCGGAAGGGGGCACCCTTTTCCTGGATGAGATCGGTGAGCTTCCGCTGAACCTCCAGCCAAAGTTCCTTCGCCTTCTGGACCGCCGGGAGTACAAGCGCCTGGGAACCTCACAGCATGAGACGGTGGACCTGCGTTTCGTTGCGGCCACCAACCGCGACCTGGAGTCGCAGGTTCGTAAGGGAACTTTCCGGCAGGATCTTTTCTACCGGGTGTCAGCGGCCCGCGCCGTCCTGCCGCCCCTCCGTGAGCGGCCCGAGGACATCTCCGTCCTGGCCCGGACCTTCCTGGAGAGGGTCGGGGAAAGCCAGGGGCGGGGGATCACTTTAACAAAGGCGGGCCTGAAAAAGCTCCAGCTCCACGGCTGGCCCGGGAACGTGAGGGAGCTCAAGAACGTCCTGGAGACCGCCGCGGCCCTGGCCAGGGGCGACACCCTCGATGCGGGCGATTTGAACCTTCATGGAGGCAGCGCGGCGTCCGATAGCCTTGGCAGCCCGGGGAGCCTGGCCGACGCGGAGGCCCAGGCTGTCCGGGAGGCCCTCGACCGGGCCGGCGGCAACAAGCGCCAGGCCGCCCGCCTCCTGGGCATCGCCCCGTCCACCCTTTACGCGAAGATGAAGAAGATGGGATTAGACTGATTTCAGATTTCAGATTTCAGATTTCAGATCTCGGATCTCAGATTTCAAATAGAGATCAAAAGCGTTAACGCTGATGGTCGCAGCTTCAGCGTTCTGGCGCCGGGACGCCATGACTCACGCCCGCTCCCTTCGGTCGCTCAAGACGCAAAGACGCAAAAGTTTGAAAGCGCGCGGACACCGGGGTTTTCAACGAAAAGCCGCGGGGAGGGTCAAAAGCTCATTCAACTTGCGACCTTATCAAATTTGTTAGACCCCAGCCACCAGGCACCTCGCTCCTGTCCAATTCTCATCCCCCCGTTCGATTCCCGAACACATTCTTTAAAAACAGCCTTTCAGCATCCGGCGGTCTAACTGGCTGTTTTTAAAGCTGTTTAACCCCCTCCTCCCTCCTCCCTCCTCCCTTTGATTCGCTGGCCCCTCTTTTGCTCTTTATCCGGCATGGACAACGAATCAACAATTCAGGAGGTGCGGGATGAATATCTGTCCGGAGTGTGAAGTGGAGATGGAAGAAGATCGCAAGTTGTGTGTGGACTGTTCGGGTGAGGCCCCCCTCGAGAAAACCTCAGTGGAGGATCTTCCCGGGCAAAACGCGGATTCCCCCTCGGCCTGTCTCGAACTGGAGGACGGGTACCGGTTCGACATCACCGGCGACGAAATCCTTCTGGGCCGCAGGGACCCCCTGGACGATCTGGACCCCGAGGTCGATCTGAGCATCCACGGCGGGTTCGAAAGGGGCGTGTCCCGGCGCCACGCAGTCATCCGGCGTGAGGACGATGCCTACGTCCTGGAGGATCTGGGCAGCACTAACGGTACTGTGCTGAACCGGGAAAAGGTCCCCGCCGGCGAGCCCATGATCCTGACCGAAGGGGACGTAATCCACTTCGGCCACCTCAGGGTTGTTTTCCACGGTGGCACCGTAAATGGGGGTGTGTCATGAGAGCTGTGGGCAGCCGGACAGCGAGGATGGGCCTGGTGGGCTGCTGCGCGGCCCTGGCCGCCGCGGCTCCCCTGGGTATGGTCCTGGCCACGGTCGAAAGCGCCTGGGCCGCCAGCATCTGGTTCGGCCTGCTTGTGGGCGGGACCCTTTCGGGATTCATCAGGGTTTTCGAACAGCTGTGGTACGGGCGTGCCGGCCGCATGGTGACGGCGGTCCTGGCGCCGGCTTCCTTTGGAGCTGTTGGCGGTGCCGTTGGCGCCGCCCTGGGCCAGGCCCTCTATGGAGCCCTCGGAACCAGCCTGGTGCGGACGGCCTCTTCCGGCATATCCGTTCCCCTCTCGGCGGGTTCCGCCCTCGGGTGGGGTATCACGGGCCTTGCCGTGGGCCTTGCCGTCACTCTCACCCGTCCCGAAAGCCGCGGCCGTTGGATGGCCGCTGCCCTCGGCGGAGCGGTGGGCGGTTCGGTGGGTGGCGCCCTCATGCAGGTGTTCCGTCCCCTCCTGGGCCCGGCCAGCATGACGCTGGGCCTGGTAGCCCTGGGGGGCGCCATCGCATTCGGGATCGCCTGGGCCCAGGGGCTGGCGGCGAGGGTTCGTCTCCAGGTCCTCGAGGGAGCCGGGCGGGGCTCGGAATTTATCCTCGACTCCGACACGCTCATCGGCAGCGACCCCCACTGTCCCGTGCGGATCACCGGTGCCGGAGTGGCGTCGAAACACGCCCGCATAACAGCCCGTGAAGGAAACCCTCTCATCGAGGACCTGGGTTCACCCAAGGGTGTCATGGTCAACGACCGGAAGGTGGCCGGAGGCGGGAAGTCCCTGAAGCACGGTGACCTTGTCCGTATCGGCAGCAGCCTCCTGCGGGTCAATGTTCTTGGAGCTTATCAGGGAGCAACGGGCAGGTCGGGAGCGGCAGCAACCCTGCTGGCGGGCCTTTGTCTGATCCTCCCCGCAAGCTCCTATGCCGACACCGGTGAAGGGGACAACTGGCGCATCACCCAGGTGGACGCGAGCCGGTATCCCCTGGTGGACCTCTACGCCACACTGCCTGGTGACGCCAATCCAAACGGGATTACAGATTTGGCCGTTACGGAAGGAGACGTTTCCTTATCCATCGTCGAGGTCCGGGACCTTTCCACGGGTGTGCGGGACCAGCCTCTCACCGTTTCCCTCGTGGTGGATACCAGCGAGAGCATGCGGGGCGCCAAGCTCGACGAGGCCAGGCGGGCCCTTTCCCGGTTCGCCCGGACGATCCCGTCTTCCGCCATGGTCCACCTGGTAATTTTCAACGACACGGTGACCGTCGCCGGCAGGGACCTTGCCCCTTCCGACCTGGCTGACCGCTCCCTGTTACTCACCGCCGGGGGCCACACGGCCCTGTTCGACGGGATATCAAGGGGTGTGGCCCTTGCGGAGGGGACCCCCGGCCGCAGGGTCGTCGTGACCCTCACCGACGGAATGGCGAACCGGGGATCAGTTTCCATGGAAGAAGCGCTGGAGGCGGCCCAGCGGGCCGGTGTCAGTCTCCTGTTCGTGGGCCTGGGTCCCGACGCCAGGAAGAACCGTCTGAGCTCCATGGCCCGGCGGACCGGCGGCCTGGCCGTCTACACGGCCGAGGCCTCGGCGCTCTCGAGCCTGTTCGAAGGTTTTGCAACGGAGATCTCAAGGGAGGTCCTTTTCCGCTACCGCGCGGCTTCAGGCGAAAGCCAGGTCGTTCCCGTGGTCCTGCGCGTGAGCACCCGGAGTTCGGACATTGCTCTCGAGAGCCGCTATTTTTCCCCGCGGGCCACCTTCATGGGCACCAACGGCAGAGGTTCTGTGGCACTGATCCTTGCCGGCATGCTGGGAGCCGCCGGACTCGTGGCAGCGTCGCGGCTCACCGGGTTCGTGGTCTCACGCGGCCCCGTTCTCCTCGTGGAAGGCTCGTCCAACGCGACCCGTATGCTCACCCGGGTGCTCACCCGCCACGGCATGACCGTGCCCATGTCCATCGGGGGCGAGACGCTCCTCGTCAATAACCAGCCGGTCACAGGCTCTGCCACGCTCAAGCCGGGCCAGACCCTGACATGGGGCGAGACCACGATCATGTACAGGGGGAAATAAATACAGGTTCCAGGGTCTGGGGTCCCGCCTTCGTCACGCCATAAGCGTGACTACGGCGTGGCAAGCTGGGGTCTGGAAAAGGCCCGGGATCCTGGCCCCTGGGCACCGGATCCTGGACACTCGACACGGTCAGACGGGGCCCCAGAATCTCGATTGATTTTATTTTCGAGATTCTGGGGATAAAAAAACCTTGTTGGTATGGTAAGTTACGTTAACCGACGGAACTTTCCACAGATAACCAACAAGGTGATGAAATGATAACGAAAACGCTGCTTCCTTTCAAGCTTGAAACGACCCACGATACGATTACTCCTCATGCCGGTTTGGCCCTTTTTGGCGAGTTTGCA
>JARGFV010000030.1 GCA_029210545.1 bacterium | reverse complement strand
CAATGACTTACGGAGTGAGTCATTGATTTGGGCGCCCCGCGCGGGGCGCGTTGATGGACTTTTTGCGAGTCCATCAAACATGTATTTTTCCGTTAGGATCGGATTTCGGGTATATTGCTTTCATGGAATTCATCCTGTTCACTATCCTGCTCTTTGCGTGGATCTCGACCACGGCCTGGTCTGCGGCCCACATCCTTCTGAACAAAAGGGATCCGAGGGGGGCCGCCCTGTGGCTTGTGATCGTCGGGCTTTTACCCCTGACGGGGCCGTTCCTGTACTGGAGCCTGGGGATCAACCGGCTTCGCCACAGCAAGGCTGTCCGCGTCAGGCGCCGCCAGTCCCCCGGCGGCTGGGCACTCCCGCCGGTGACCTATGCCGACCTTTCCACCCTCGGAGGCGGCGGGGTTCGCTCACTCGCTTCTCTTGCCGGAAGGATCACGCGAAGACCGGTCCTGTCCGGAAACAGTGTGGAAGCTCTTTACGAGGGGAACCAGGTTTTCCCCGCCATGCTCACCGCCATCGGCGCGGCGAAGCATTCGGTGAACCTGAGCACCTACATCCTGGACAGGGACGCGGTGGGAAAAAGAGTGATCAGTGCCCTGTGTTCGGCGGCTGAACGTGGCGTGCAGGTCCGCGTCCTGGTGGACGGAGTCGGCACGAGCCGCTCGGCTGTCACCATGGCCAGAAGGCTTCGCAGTTCCGGCGCGCGGCTTTCCGTCTTCCATCCTCTTTTCGGGCTCTGGTTCAGGCGTCCGAGCTTCAACATGCGCAACCACCGCAAGCTTGTCATTGTGGATGGAGCGGTGGGGTTTACCGGGGGGATCAACATCAGCAGCCGCCACCTTTTCAGCCGTTGGAAGGCGATCGAGCCGGTGAGGGATATCCATTTCCGGATCGGGGGAGGCGTTGTGGTAGCCATGCAGGAGACCTTTGCGGAGGACTGGCAAGCCTCGACGGGTGAGCTGCTCAACGATGAAATGTTCTTCCCGCCTGTCGGTCCGGCAGGTGACGCATCCGTCAGGGCCGTGGTCAGCGGTCCGGACGAGGACCTGGAGAAGATCTACCAGCTCATTCTGGGGGCCCTTCGATCGGCCAGGGAAAAAATCACCATCATGACGCCCTACTTCATCCCCGACAGGGCGCTGATCCAGGGTATGGACAGCGCGGTCCTCGCCGGGGTCGAGGTCAGGCTCCTTCTCCCGGAAGTGAGCGACCACCCCCTGGTGCAGAGGGCATCCACCGCCCATCTTCCGGAGCTTCTTAACGCAGGTGTCAAGGTGCTCCTCCTTCCTCCGCCCTTCGTGCACAGCAAGCTCATGATCGTGGACGGCGAATGGTCGCTCATCGGGTCGGCGAACCTTGATCCGAGAAGCTTTCGCCTGAATTTCGAGTTCGACCTGGAGGTGTACGATATTCCGTTTGCCCGGGAGCTTCTGAATTATACGGACAAGCTGGCAGAAAATGCCCGTACCCTGACCAGGGAGGACCTGCGCGCCCGGTCTCTGGCGACCAGGTTGATCGAGGGCGCGGCCAAGGTGTTCTCCCCCTATCTATAAAAACCGGCCGTTCCCGCTTTATCATAACGGCCGAATTGTATATCTGCGGTGGAACTGGATTCTGCCTTTTCGTTGGACTTTGGACATTGGTCTTTGGACTGTTTTTCCAGACCCTACACCCCCTCCACCTCCCGGTTCAGGATGGCCCGGTCGTAGGCAGACATCACGTCCCTCTGGCTGACTGTACCGATCACCTTCTTCTGGTTGTCCTCCTGGACCACAGGCAGCTGGGAGATGCCCCTGCTTCCCATTTCCTGGAGGGCCAGCAGGATGCTGTCAGAAGGCGTAATGGTGACGATCTCCTTCTTGGTAGCCACGTCCTGGGCGATGACAAGGTTGCTGAGGACTTCCTCCTGGAGTGCGGAACGGATGTCCCTGAAGGAGATGATCCCTGTGAGTTCCTCGTCACTGTTGACCACATGAAGGTAGGAGACGTCCCTGGCTTTGAGGATGTCGATAACCTGGCCGAGGGGGGTTCCCTCGTAAACGGTCACCACCCGGTGGCGCATGATGTCCTGGACTTTGATGGTGCGGAGTGTCCCCTGTTCCCACCCCTGTGAAAGCTCGATTCCCCGGCGGGCAAGCTTGATCGTGTAAATTGAGCCGCTTTTTAACGATGTGGCGATAATCGTGCTGATGATGCAGGCAAACATTAGGGGCAGGATGATCTTGTAAGTGGCGGTCATCTCGAAGATGATGAGGATCGCTGTGATGGGCGCGTGGGTCGTGCCGGCGACCAGAGCGCCCATGGCCACCAGGGCGTAAGCTCCGGGATCGGCGGTTATGCCGGGGAAGAGGTTATGCACACACCAGCCGAAGAGACCGCCCGTCATGGCCCCGATGAAAAGGGAAGGGGCGAACACCCCCCCCGAACCGCCGCTCCCGATGGTAATGGATGTGGCCATGATCTTCACGAAGATCAGGCTCAGGAGAAGCCAGACGGACAGCTGGTTCGTCAGGGAAAGGTTGATGGCTCCATAGCCGACGCCGAAGACGTGGGGCCAGACGAGGAGCAGGCAGCCCAGGATGAGCCCGCCAACGGCTGGCTTGAGGTACTCGGGGGCCTTGAGCTCGTCGAAACGGTCCTCTAACTTATAAAGGGTGGTCGTAAACAGCACGGCCACGAAACCGGCGACCACGCCCAACAGGGGGTAAAAGAAAAACTCCCACAGGGAGATCACTTCGTAAGTCGGGATGACGAAGGCTGGAAAGTCTCCAAAGTAGTGGCGGGAGATGACCGTGGCGGTGACGGAAGAGAGCACCACGGGGGAGAAGGTGGCAAAGCCGAAATCCCCCAGGATGACCTCCGCGGCGAACAGCGCTCCGGCAATGGGCGCGTTGAAGGTGGCGGCGATGCCGGCGGCGGCGCCGCATCCGACGAAGGTGCGCTGTCTCAGGGATGAGACCCTGAGAAGCTGGGAAATGGTCGACCCTATGGATGAGCCGATCTGCACAATGGGGCCTTCCCGTCCCACCGAGCCGCCGGAACCGATGGAGATCGCGGAAGCCAGGATCTTGACAGCGGCCACCCTCGGCCGTATCTGTCCACCGCGGAGCGCAACGGCCTCCATTACCTCCGGCACCCCGTGACCCTTGGCTTCCCTTGCTCCGAAGTACACCAGGGGTCCTACGATGAGCCCCCCCAGAGCGGGAAGAAGGAACTTCAGGTAAAAGGGCAGGCCGGGAAGGAATTCAAGGGCGTCCCTGGTGTCCTGGTAGAATCCGTACTGAACGATCCGGATAGCGTAGCGGAAAAGAAGGGCGCCGTAACCTCCCAGGACTCCGATAAAAATGGCGATCACCAGAAGAAAAACGTTCTGGTTCATGATCAGCCGTCGAAGGAAGTTGTCGCTTTCCTGGCGTTTATCCATGGAGTTGTTGTGGGGTTGGCGGTGGCCGACGCCTCCCTTTAAGGCATCTATTTTCCCATGTTAAGGGGCGCGGGCACTTTTTCAAAGGAAAAAGCGAGGCCGGGATCAGGGGCCAGGAGTGGGAACCCAGAACGAAGAGCAAAGCATGTGCCTTGTATTTTTGAGCACTGCACGCTATTTGATCGTGTTTATTATTAATTCGACCTCTGTTAGGATAATAATATATCAGGTGCAGGGGGTCGTGGTTTGGATGATTTTTACAGGTTGCCCGAGCAGGTCCCCGGATATCTGCAGGATATCCTCCAATGGGATCTCATTCCTTGGAACCATGTTAAAGACCGCCATGGGGATTCTCCCGACGAACCGTTGATCTCCCTTCTGGATGCCTATCGGCAGCTTGGTGAGTTGGTGGATCTATGGAGCCTCTCCTCACGGACGATTGGCGAATATGAAGGAACCTGTACGCGTTGCGGTTCGTGCTGCGCCCACAGACGCCCGGGATCGGTCTCATCATCGACCTACAGGAGATGGTTGGAAATGGAGCTTCCCGTTGCCATGTTCTACAACCAGGATGACGGGGCAGACCCCGGCTCCAGTTTCAGCTGCTGGTTTCACAAGGGGATCAGGTTGAGGATATGTCCTTTCCTGCTGGTCAACCTTGTAGACGGCAAACCTTTCTGCGCCATCCACCACACCGGAAATGAAAACCGTCCCCCGGCCTGCTCGGAATTTTTACCCCATCCACCCACATGTCAAACAACTTCTCTCCCGCTGGTGATTTAAACGGTTGCCAACGGATGAAACCGTGGAAAGGTTGATCCATGCATGACGACCACTTCATCTATATCGCCGACCCCATGTGCTCCTGGTGCTGGGGGTTCGTACCGGTCAGCGGGTCGAGAGATAAGGGAGGCAGCAATGCTCAGGGAACTTGTTGAAAGAAATCGCAGTTACCGCCGGTTCGATGAGAGCCGTAAGATCGGGGAGGATCTTCTCAGGGAGCTGGTGGATCTGGCAAGGATGGCGCCGTCCAGAGCCAACCTTCAGCCGCTGAAATACATCCTCTCTTTCAAACCTGAGACGAACGATCTCATCTTCCCCCATCTCGCCTGGGCTGGTTATCTCAAGGACTGGCCCGGGCCTGGAAAAGGGGAAAGACCTGCGGCCTATATCGTCATTCTTCGGGATACGGTTATCAGCACCGCTGAACTGTGCGATCACGGTATCGCGGCACAGACCATTCTCCTGGGGGCTGCCGAAAGAGGTCTCGGGGGGGTCATGATGGATAACATTGACCGCGACCTCCTCCTCAAGGCGCTGAAAGTCCCGAGCCACCTGAAAATCCTCCTGGTCCTCGCCCTGGGGAAACCCGTGGAAGATGTGAGAATGGATCCCGTCGGCGCCGATGGCGACATGAAATACTGGCGGGACGAAGAGGGCGTGCACCATGTGCCGAAACGCTCCCTCGAGGAGATCATTGTAAAATAGGGGAAGACAAGGAGCCTGTCGGAGAACCACCCCGCTTTGTAATAAGTATGATACCCGACTTATCTCTTACGAACTCCGACGGATTGAGTCAGGCTCCTGGCAAAAGTTTGTCGGAAGATGCTATATTGTTTACATGAAAACACATTTAATTCCGTATAGTTAACATCGGAATTAAATGTCTTGACAGGATCAACGCGTCTTATGACGGTACGGTCGGTGGTCAACCTCCCTACGATCCCTGGATGATGGTGAGCCTGCTGCTTTATTCTTACTGCGTAGGGGTTGTTTCGTCGCGCAAGGCGATGAGCTATGGCCGTATGGCCAAAAGGTCTGGGGAACTGAAGTCTGAGATCTGGGATTAAGCAGGATCAGGCGCTGCGCGATCCTGTTACCCCGATGAGCACGAGTACCGTCAGCACCAGCAATGCCGAAAACCCCGCCAGGGCCAGAAATACAGGCTCGATCCCGTAACCCTTCTCGATGGCACCGATCATCCTCACCGCCAGCGCCCCCACCCCGAAAGTCAGGATGAACTTGGCGCCAAAGGCTGTGTGATGAAAGCGCCTCGGGGTCATGTTGGCCAACAGGGTGTTCTCCACCGGCTGCATTCCCAGGAGGAAGAAGAAGTAGATGAACACCATGACGATGAGGGTGGTTTCGGACAGGTAGGCGATCAGGACAGCCGCGGGGACCGTGATCGCGTGAAAGACCAGGTAGCAGTAGCGTGGGTCGTACTTCTCCGCCGCCCTTCCGCCGGTATACATTCCCAGCATACCGACGAGAAATATGATGGAGGTGATCATGGTGGCCACAAGGTTGCGTGAGACTCCGCCTCCGAGAAGGCCGGACAGCAACTGGAATATCGCCTGCAGCTTCAGCTCGAAATAGGCCGGGATGATGACGGTCGAACCCCGGTATGCGACACCTCCCAGCATCATGGCAACCAGGAGAACCGCGAAGGCCAGGCGCCAGCCTGTGCGCTGTTCCTCTCCGTTGCCATTCGTCTCACTTTCCGATCCCTCCACTTTCCTGACGAGCAGGACACCGACGAGGTTTAAACTTCCGAGCATGATGTATACGGCCCGGGGGCTCCACATCCAGTTGACCAGCCCGGCCAGGAGGGGAGCCAGGGCCATGCCAAGGTTGCCGAACATGCCGTTGATCCCCAGGGCGAAACTGAGCCGCCGGATCGTCTTGGAGATGAGGCCAAGGCCCGCGGGATGGTAGATCCCGGAAAAAAAGCCGATGCCGGCCAGTGCCAGGGTCAGGGCCAGGGGTTCATCGATCCACCAGGCCGCCGCCAGCCCGCTCAGCCCGGCTCCCATGTAGTAAATCCTCATGAGCCGGATCGCCCCCCAGCGGTCAGCGGCCCATCCCCAGGGCAGGGCGGTCAGGCCCAGGAGCATGTACATCCACAGGGAGATCTGCAGGGTCTCGGCCAGGGGTATCCCGAGCCGTACCGAAAGGGGCAGCACGACAGCGGGGAACACAAGCATGTTGAAATGGCTCAGGAAATGGCCGTAACTGGTGTTGAGTATGACGCTGCGTTCAGCTGGGGTCATCGGTTGGAGCTCCTGCAATGCAACCTCTGCGTTTTATCCCGCGGTGTTGATGAAAAAATGGTCGCGGTGCCCCAATTCACCTTTAAAAACAGCAGGGATCAGGCGTGGTTCACGTTACCGGATCGGATCCGGGCACCCTTCACACCGTTTGACATGTTAAAGCGGGTCATTTACCGTAGCGTATCTTCGAACAGCTGACAACTGGTCCCTTCCCTGCACTAGGTCTTTGATCGGGGCGGGTGTTTCCCCGGAGAACTGATGCCCGTTTTTTTCCGGAAGCTTTGCCGCTTCATCGATTCCATCAACGAGTGGGTGGGCCGTGTCGTTGCCTGGGCAACGGCCCTTGTCGTCGTCGTCGTCTTTGTCGACGTGGTCATGCGCTACCTCTTCAACACCAGCTACGTCTTTACCCAGGAGATGGAGTGGCACCTTTTCGCCTTCATCTTCCTCATGGGTGCCGGGGCCACCCTGCTCAAGGACGGGCACGTCCGGGTGGACATCTTCTACCAGCGTTTCGGGCACAGGGGCCGGGCCTGGATCAACCTGATCGGCGTGATCCTGTTCCTCATTCCGGGCTGCATCATGATCATCGCCACTTCCGTGAAGTTCGCGGCAACCTCCTTCGCCATGCTCGAGGGCTCACCGGACCCGGGTGGCATCCCTTTCCGTTTCATCCTGAAATCGTGCATCCCGGCCGGTTTCGTCCTGGTCCTTATCCAGGGCCTGGCACTGGGCATCCGGAGTTTCTTCCACATCCTGAATAAAGACCTTGATACGGAAAAGAGGCTGTAGTGGAATACCTTGCCGGATGGATGTTCCTTGCGCTGACCATCCTGCTCATGGCCGGTTTCCCGGTCACCTTCACCCTGATGGGCACCGCCCTGGCCTTCGGCCTTGTCGGGTTCGGCTGGCCTTTTTTCAACCTCCTGCCCCTGCGCATCTGGGGCGTGATGACCAACGTCACCCTGCTGGCCGTTCCCCTCTTCGTTTTCATGGGGGTCATGCTGGAGCGTTCGGGCCTTGCGGAAGAACTGCTCGACACGATGGGCCTTCTGTTCGGCAGGCTGAGGGGCGGACTGGCGGTCTCGGTCATTATCGTCGGCGCCCTCCTGGGCGCGTCCACGGGGATCGTGGGCGCCACCGTGGTCACCATGGGCCTCCTGGCTGTGCCGACCATGCTCAAGCGCGGATACCAGAAGGAACTGGCCACGGGCACCGTGGCCGCTTCCGGTACGCTGGGGCAGATCATTCCGCCCAGTATCGTCCTGGTCCTCATCGGCGACATCGTGGGTGTCCCTGTCGGGGACCTGTTCATGGGCGCAGTCCTGCCGGGACTGGTGCTGGTGGGGTTGTACATCCTCTACATCCTCATTATCGCAAAACTCAAGCCCCAGTGGGCTCCCGCGGTGCCTGCGGAGGAACTGGCAGCCCTGACTCCCGGGATCATGTTCAACAAGGTCGTCCGGGCCCTGCTCCCGACCCTGTTTCTCATGGTCGCCGTCCTGGGGTCCATTTTTGCCGGTGTCGCTTCCCCCACCGAGGCCGCGGCTGTAGGAGCGGTTGGCGCGACGTTACTGACCGTTATGAACCGCAAATTCAACCGGACCATGCTTCACGATGTCATGCACGCGACCATGCAGTTGACCTGCATGGTCTTCATTATTCTTGTCGGCGCGGCAGCTTTCGGCCTCGTTTTCCGGGGCCTGGGGGGCGACGACCTGGTGCGCGGCTTCCTGGGCGGTATCGCCGAGACCCACGGCAGATGGTTTGTCCTGTCCATCGTCATGGGCCTGATCTTCATCATCGGGTTCTTTCTCGATTTTATCGAGATCACTTTCATCCACGTTCCAGTGCTGGCTCCCATCATGATCGATTTCGGTTTCGAACCGGCCTGGTTCTGCATCATGCTGGCAGTCAACCTGCAGACCTCCTTCCTCACCCCACCCTTCGGGTTCTCACTTTTCTATCTGAAGGCGGTGACGCCGCCGGAGATAAAAACCGGCGATATCTACCGGGGGATCATCCCCTTTGTCCTTGTCCAGCTCCTCGGGCTCCTGATCGTGGCTTCCTGCCCGAGACTCGTGACATGGCTGCCGACAATCGTTTACGGTCCGTAACGGAAAAACCTTGCTTTCGGAGAAACCTTTTTTATAGACTTGTTCCAGGCGGGTTCGGCGAGTTGCAGAGGCGATCAACGGCCGTATGTTGATCCCTTTCCGGCGAAAACCTTTTTCAGGAAGGATGGGGCGTTCAATGGATAGAAGAGATTTTTTAAAGAAATCGGGGAAAGTTGCTGTTGCGGCCGCCGCGGTGGCCGCCGGGTGCGCGCCCAAGCAGCAGGAGCAGAAGGCCGCCACTGTTGAAAAGACCTACGAGTGGAAGATGGTGACCACCTGGCCGCCGAACCTTCCTGTCCTGCAGACCGGTGCGGTTCGGTTCGCACAACGGGTAGAGGAGGTTACCGGAGGCCGGATCAAGATCAAGGTGTTCGCTGCGGGCGAACTGGTTCCGGGCCTCGGAGTTTTCGACGCCGTGTCCGAGGGCTCAGCGGAGGTGGGCAGCGGGGCAGCTTACTACTGGGCGGGCAAGGTGCCGGAGGCACAGTGGTTCAGCGCCGTTCCATTCGGCTTGAACGCCCAGGGGATCAACTCATGGTTCTACAGCGGCGGTGGCCTGGAACTGTGGGAGGAGGTCTACGCACCCTTCAACGTCGTTCCCCGCCCCCAGGGAAACACCGGTGTCCAGATGGGCGGGTGGTTCCGCAAGGAGATGAACACCATCGAGGACTTCAAGGGTCTCAAGATGAGGATCCCGGGCCTGGGCGGCAAGGTCATCGCCAAGGCCGGCGGCACGGTTGTTCTTCTTGCCGGCGGAGAGATCTTCACCTCCCTGGAACGCGGCGTCATCGATGCCACGGAGTGGGTCGGACCCATGCACGACCTGAGGATGGGCTTTTACAAGGCCGCCAAGTATTACTATTACCCGGGCTGGCACGAGCCGGGAACGTGCCTCGAGGTCATCTTCAACAAGACGGTATACGACAGCCTGCCGAAAGACCTTCAGGTCGCCCTCGATATGGTTGCCGCCGAGACCAACATGTGGAGCCTGTCAGAGTTCGAGGCCGGCAACGGTACGGCCCTCCAGGAGCTCATATCCCAGCACAACGTCAACCTGGTGCGCTTCCCGGAACCGCTTCTGGATGACCTTCGCAAACTGGCCAAGGAGACCCTGGAGGAGGAGGCCGACAAAAACGCAATGTCCCGCAAGGTCCACGAGGCCTTCAAGAAGTTCAAAGAGCAGGTGGGTGTCTGGGGTTCGGTATCGGAGAACGCCTACTACAACGTCATCGCCGACAAGTTCAAACTGAAATTGTGACCGGTTCCACCTCCACATTTTCAACCTGATGATCGCAGAACGGCCCCCGGATTCACGGGGGCCGTTCTTTTTGAATCTGGAATCAGCTTTATCTGATCTGCTTTGTCGGCGCCAGGACGATCTCCCGGATACAGACGTTGGGGGGCTGTCTGTAGGCGTACATTACGGCACCGGCAACGTCTGCCGGTTGGAGAAATCCGTCCATCTTCCCCTTCAGGTTCTCGAAACTTTCCCGCAGTTCCTCATCGCTTGAATGGCTCAGCAGTTCCGTCTCCACCAGGCCCGGCGAGATAACTGTAAAGCGCACATTGTGGGGTGCGATCTCCTCACCGATACCGGAGCTTGCCCCGGTGACCACGATCAGTGGTTTGTTCATCATTTCCTCCATGGGTTATCGATGCCTTAGCCCCCTTGTAATCGATCGTTTCTGAGAAAGGCCATCCCTCCGGCTGTTGTGAAAGCAAGGGCAACGAGGAAGATCAGGTATGCACCCAGCGAGAACCGGTCTGTGACCCACCCTCCGATGAGGGGGGTGATGAAGATGCCGGTGTGGAAGACCATGTTGAGCAGGGCCACCGGTTTCCCCCGGTCCTCCGGCGCGAACCGCTCCGATATCCACACGCTCAGAGTTGGGTACTCGAAGCTGTACCCTATCCCCAGGACAGTGCCTCCCAGGATGGCGGTCTGGGGAGTCCGGAAAAGCACCACCGACAGATGGGACGCCCCCATGAGGATGAGCCCACCCGCTACAAGCAGTTTCCTGGGAAAACGCGCCAGCAGGGGGATGATGATAAAGCGGCCTGCGAAGAGGGCTGCCGTGAACGGTGTGAAGTAGTACACCATGGTGATGGCGCTGCTCTTGAGGTGCAAGGCCATCAGGGTGGGAACCACGCCCCAGATCATCCCTACGATGAAGATGGCCAGGTAAAGCTTCCTCAGGCCAGGGGCCCTGAGGAAATTGACATACCCCTGGTGGGAGACCCCCTTTGGCGGCATGGCGCCGGGGCGCGGCAGCCAGGAAACCATGCCGCCCAGGGCAGCCGGGATCGCTGTCAGCAGGAACAGTCCCTCAAGGCCGGTCCGGCCGTAAACGGTTTCCATGAGCCACGGCCCGACGATGTTGGGCAGGACGATCATGCTGGAATAGATCCCGAAGGGTGCCACCATCCTGTCAGGTCTCAGTTTGCCCTTCACGTAGACCATCCCTGCCGGCATGTAGATCCCGTACCCGAAGCCGTGGAAGCTCTTCGACAGGTAGACTCCAGCAAAATCCCCGATGGTGAGCTGGAGGCTCAGATGGGCCAGGAGGATGAGGAAAAAACCTGCCCGCACCACTCTGAGCGGCCCGTACCGTTCCATGAGGTGCCCCGACAGGAACATCCCGACGAGGATCGGCAGGAGGGGGGACGAAAGGATAACGCCGATACCGGTCTCACCGACCCCGATATCACGCAGTATCACCGACAGGTAGGCGTTGGTGGAGTGGGAGAGGAAGACCATGAACGTGGCTGTTGCGATTAAGAGGTAATCCCGTCCATCGCCTTTGGAAACGAAGGTGTTCACAGCCCGAATGCACTCCAGGGTTGTGGGTTGGAAAACACAAACCGGTATCTGGAACGAAGAACAAGGAACGCGGGGTGAAGATGATCAAGTATCTCCGGAACCCCGGATCCTGTAGCCCTGGACATATCTTTGTTCTTCGATCCTTGCTCCTTGTCCTGCTTTTGCCTTCTTCACTCCTGGTCTCCATGAGATCCGGTCAGCTTCCTCCAGCCGCCGGTCACGCTTCCGTGAAGCCTGCCCAGGTCTTCGATCACCATGTAAAGGCAAGGCACCAGCAGCAGGGTGATGACCGTGGCGAAAAGGATCCCGTACCCCAGGGAGATGGCCATGGGGATTATGAAACGGGCCTGGAGAGCCCGTTCGAACATCATGGGAGCCAGGCCACCAAAGGTTGTAACGGTGGTGAGGAGGATGGGCCGGAACCTCTGGACTGCCGCTTCCAGGACCGCGTCGTGAACGGACATCTCCTGCTCCCGGACGCGCCGGTTGGCAAAATCGATGAGGATGAGGGCGTCGTTGACCACGACTCCCGACAGCGCCACGATGCCGAACATGCTTACGACACTCAGGCTGTAGCCCATGATCATGTGGCCGATGACGGCGCCGATGATGCCGAAGGGGATACTGCTCATGACGATGAGGGGCTGTGTGTACGATTTGAAGGGCACGGCGAGCATGGTGAAAATGAGGAGGATCGCTATGATGAAACCGATCTTCAGGCTCGACATGCTCTCCCGTGTGTCGGCGGCCCTTCCCTCGAAACTGTACTGCAGGCCCGGATAGCGGCTCAGCAGTTTTGGGAGCTCCGTTTCCTTGAGTGCGTCCTCGATCTCACCGGAGCGGCTCCGGTCGTTGATGTCTGCGGTGACCTGGACCACACGGCGCCCGGCGCGCCTGACGATGGTCGTAAAAGCCCTGCCGCGATCGATCTGGACAACGTCCCTGAGGGGCACGAAGGCCCCTGTGGGAGCCTTTATCATCAGCTCCTGGAGACTGTATTCGGAGATCCGCTCTTCCTTCGGCAGCCGTACGGTGACGGAAAGCTCGTTGCGGCCCCTCTGCTGGCGCAGGACCCTGATCCCGTAAAAGGAGCTTCTTATCTGCCTGGCCACATCCTGGGCGGTGAGGCCGAGGGCCTTGCCCTCGGCCTTGAGCGAAAAGTCCAGCTGCTCCTTGCCGGGCGAATATCCGTCGTCG
The DNA here is from genome assembly GCA_029210545.1 of bacterium. Classification (NCBI taxonomy): domain Bacteria; species bacterium. The sequence continues at coordinate 13,476 of JARGFV010000030.1, read as the reverse complement.
ATGTCCTTGACCAGGGAGTAGTTGAGAAGTTCCATGGCCAGGTCGGCGCTGGCCTGCTCCAGGATGGCCGTGTCCCTGTGGGAAAGCTCCACCGTGATAGCGGACCCCGATCCCGGCCCGCCGAAATCCGAGGCGAAATTAAGGGTTTCCGCCTCCGGCAGCTGTCCCAGAGATTCTCTCCATCTTCTTGTGAACTCCCGGGTGGTCATGATCTTGTTGCGGATCTCGGGATCGGCCAGGTAGACCATCATGAAGAGGTTGTGGGTGCCGCCCCTCCCCACGCGGGTGTAGATACCGGTGACAAGTTCGGGGTGACCTGACTCCTCAACGATCCTGAGGGCCGCCGACCGCATCTTTATGGCCACGGCTTCGGTCTTTTCAACGGGGGTGCCGTAGGGCAGGCTTGCCGAGGCCCTGGCGAAGTCAGACTCCACTTTGGGGAAGAGACTCAACCCCATGCGCCCGCTGCCCGCGTAGGCGAGAAAGAAGATGAGGATGGCCAGCCCGATGGCCACAACCAGGTATCGCCTCGACAGGGCGGCGTCCAGGAACGGTCCGAAGCGGGCGCGCACCCAGTGGATGAACCACCTGCTGAAGGCCTGCTGGCGGCCGTGGATCCAACCCCGGATGGCCCCCAGCTTCCTCTCCTGTCGGCGTCCCAGGTGGGCCGGCAGGATGAAAAGGGACTCGAAAAGGGAGATGAGAAAGGCCGTGCACACGACCAGCGGGATCATCTTGAAAACCTTGCCCATGACTCCGGGGATGAAATACAGGGGCATGAAAGCGGCGATGTTGGTGAGGATGCTGAAGGTCACTGGAGTGGCGATCTCCCTGGCTCCCCGGATGGCGGCATCGAGGAAAGTGTACCCCTGCTGGTGGTGGTAGTAGACGTTCTCTCCCACGATGACCGCGTCGTCCACCACGATCCCAACGGCCATGATGAAAGCGAACAGGGTCATCATGTTGATGGAGATGCCCAGGACTGGAAAGAAGAGAAGGGTGCCCAGGAAGGAGATGGGGATGCCCATCATCACCCAGAATGCCAGGCGAAGTTCGAGGAAGATGCCCAGGATCACCAGAACCAGCAGTGTGCCCAGGATCCCGTTCCTGATGAGCAGTTCGGCGCGCTGGCGGTAGGCTTTGGCGTTGTCCCTGAGGACGGAGATGCCGATCCCTTCCGGAAGGGCGGCCCTGAGGATCTCGAGCTGCCTGAACACCGCGTCGGCCACCTGGATGGGGGTCTGGTCGCCGATGCGGAACACGTCCAGGAAAACGGCCGGTTTGCCGTCAAAGGTGGCGTAGCTGTCGGACTCCTCGTAGGAGTCGTTCACCACGGCGAGGTCCTGGAGAAGGACACGGGTGCCGTCCTGGGCCGTGATAACAGGGATGCTGGCGAACTGGCGGCCGTAGTCGCGCCGTTCCTTCATGCGCAGGAGGATCTCGCCGGTGGCCGTTTTGATACCGCCGCCGGGGAGGTCCACGGCGGCGCCGCGCAGCCGGGAAGCCACTTCGTCCAGGGTCAGGTTGTAACGCCTCAGGTTCTCCTGGGGGATCTCTATACTTATCTCCAGCGGATTCACACCGTCCAGTTCCACCTGGGTGATATCGGGGTCGGAGAGCAGCTGGTCCCTGACAAGTTCGCCAAGCTCGTGCAGGGCCGCCGGCCCGGTATCGCCGTAAAGGACCAGATCGATGACGTTCCGCCGATGGGAAAGGACGTTGACCTCGGGGTCGTCGGCGTCTACCGGGAAGGTTCCGATGCGGGTGACCTCGCCTTTAATGTCGTTGGCCAGCTTCTGCAGGTCCTGGCCCTGGAGCAGTTCCACCTCCACCGTGCCGTGGCCCTCGTCGGCCGTGGAGCTGATCTTGTCGACTCCGTCGAGCCCCCGCACGGCTTCCTCTACCGCCAGAATGAGGCCCTGTTCCACCTCCTCGGGGCTTGCTCCCGGATAGGGCAGGCGTATCCTTACGATGTCCCGTTCCGTGCTTGGGAACACCTCCTGGGTGATCTTGCCCAGCATGAGAACGCCGCCCAGAAGGCAGGCGACCATGATGAGGTTGGCCGCCACGGGGTTGTGGGCCATCCATCGGATGGCTCCGCCATCCGATGGATGGAGTTTCGAGTTTTGGGTTTTGGGTTTTGAGTTAAAATTATCCATTAGTGCTCAATTTCTTGTAGAAGAGATCTAATCGAGAAAGGTAAGTTGTTTTTAACATGGATCAGTTGTTCCCTTCCGCCTTCTCCCTCTTTCCTTCTCCCTCCGAATCCGATGTCCCTTCGGGGGCATCGATGCGAAGTTCCATCCCCTCCACCGGGGCGGACAGGGCCGAGACCACGAGCCAGACACCGGGATCCAGCCCTCGCACGAAGACCTGGTCCGTGCTGCTCCAAACGATCTCCACATCGATGATCCGCAGCCGGTTTGCGCTATCCACGGTGTACACCCGGCCTCCGTCCTTCATGTGTTCCCTGGAGATGGCGAACACGTTCTGTATCGTACGCCCTTTAATCTCCACGCTGACGAAATCTCCAAGGAGCAGTGGGAGGCGATCGACGTTTTTCCTCTTCAGATCGAGGGGGTCATCCACCTCGATGAGAATGCGGGCCAGTCTTCCGCTGGGTTGAAGGTCTGTGAGAAGTTTGTAAATGCTTCCCTCCAGGACACGCCCCCCGCTTATGGTGACCAGCGCCCTGGATCCCGTGTCGCCTTTTCCATCGGGGACATGGATCATGGGCAGCCGGTCCAGGGGAACGAGGGCCTCGACGTAGAACGTGTCCGTGCCGGCAAGTTCCGCAATGGCACCCTGTGCGCTGACCTGGGCACCCAGGTCCACGCTGGTGGATCTGATGACGGAGTTAAAAGGGGCTCTGACCACGGTCCGTTCTATGTTAAGTTCCGCCTGTCTCACCTCGGCTCTTGCCGCTTCCAGTTTTGCCTCGAACGCCGCGAGTTGGGGCTGGCGCAGGGCAAGCTCACGATCCATCTCCGTGGCGCGCTCCTCGAGACCCAGGATCGCCCATTCGCTGCGCGCGATCTCCTGGCGTCCCTGCTCGGATTTAAGGTCGAGGGTGGCTGACTGCAGGAGTGCCTTCTTGCCCACAAGAGCCAGTTCGTACTCGGTGGGGTCGATCTTCACCAGGGCCTGGCCCTTATTGAAGATGCCCCCTTCCACGAACTCGGGACTCGTCCAGATGATCTCGCCACCGGCCCGGGCCTTCAGATCCACCTGCAGCGCCGGGACCACGGTTCCCTGCACAGGGACGTTAACCTGGTGGGCGGTCGGGAAAGTTTCCATGACTCTGACCATGGGAATGACCGGTACCGGCTTCTTACGCTGGGCCGTCGGTTTATGGGTCATCATGTAAGTGGTCACCCCGAGGGAGACGGCGAGGATCACGATGCCGGCGACGGTGAGGGCCGCCTTTTCACGCGGGGAGATCGGCGGGCGTCCGTAAGGGTTGGGGTTATCCATAGTTACCTCGTGGGTTCAATTCCCTGTTCCAGATTCCATATTCCAAAAGTAATTTCGGGTCTTCCGGTTAATGCGTACCTGGGTGTTGCCACTCCAGATCCCCGAAGCTGATTCACCACAGAGCCACAGAGAACACAGAGAAAGGCGGCTAATCTGGGTTCAGGCTCGGGCCGGTGCCGTCAATGCAAGCATGGTAAGAACTGTTCCCTTCACTCCCTTTCTCCCGGCGGGAGAAAGATTTCTTCGAAATCAGCTGGACGAGGATTAAGACACGGGCTGGAAATACATTTCAATCCCGTTCGTCAAGCCTCGACCAGCTAAGGTGAAGGGAATAGCTTAAGCCCTTTTGATCTCCTCGGTGTCCGCAGCCTGTCACGCCCGAGGCGTGATGTCTCCAGTGAGTCACATCCTTATTGTGACGAACGGGTGGTAAAAAAAGTGTTAATCCCTTACAAACACCGCTTGATCTAATTCGCGGGTACTCATTTCCCGGATGAACCGTAATTTGAATGTCATTCAAATTCCTCTTCCATCCAACCACCTCCAAGAGCCCTGTGCAGCGTCACCCGCTGGCTGAGACGCTCGAACTCCGCAAGGACGATGGATCGTTCCAGCCTCTGGGTGCCGGTGAGCGCAGTGAGAACCGGCAGGTAGTCTGAAAGCCCCTTCCGGTACCTGGAAATGGCTTCCCGGAAACCGTCCCTGGAGATGGACAGCTGCTCCTCAAGGGCCTTGACATACTCGGCCTGCCTGACCTCCCGCACCATGGCGTCTTCCACTTCCCGGATGGCGGTGAGCACGGCCTGTTCGTAGGCGGCCAGGTACTCGCCGGCGACAGCCTCCAGCCGCGTGACTTCGGCCCTTTTGGAACCGGAGTCAAACAGGGTCCATGCCAGGTTGGCGGCGAGGGTGCCCAGCCAGTCATCCAGGATGTCCGCAAGGCTGTTTGAACTGTACCCGGCGGTGGCAGACAGGGTCACCTTGGGCAGGCGCCCGGACCGGGCGGCTGCTGTCCGGGCCTTGGTGGCGCGAAGCTTCAGCCCGGCGGTCCTGATGTCCGGCCGCCGGGCAAGGAGGTCCGCCGGCACTCCTGTCGTGGGCAGGGGCCCTGTTCCGGGAAAGACGGCAGCGGTCAGCTTCAGATCAGTGCGCGGGGGCCTGCCGGAAAGGACGGCTATTTCGTTCAGCAGCGTCTCCTCCCGGGCCTCGAGCTGTGGGAGGGACGCCTCGGTCTCGGCTACTGCCTGGCGCTGCTGGTAAACGTCCAGTGCATTGGCAAGGCCTTTCAGATAGCGCTGCTCCATGAGGTCGAGGATCGTCCGGTTGGTCTCGAGCTGTGTCCGGACCAACTCCATCTGCCTTTTGACCGATATCATCTCCAGCCACTTCAGTGTCACCTCGGAAACCAGGGTCATGGCTGCGGAATAAAGGCTCTCCCTTGAACCCTCCTGGTCAAGGAGTGCGGCTCTTTCCGTGGCCCGGACACGCCCCCAGAAATCCAGTTCCCAACTGCTTGCAAGGGTGAGGCTCCTCGAACTGGTTTCAGAACGCTGGCCCCCCGTTTCCCTCCTGGTCTCGGAGGCCCCCGCGTTGAGGGTCAGGTCGGGCAGCCGGTCGGCGCCGGCCTGGATGACCAGGGATCGGGACTGCTCGAGGCGGGCCAGGGACTGCCGGAGGGTCAGGCTGCCGGCAAGGGTGTCGTCGACGAGCGTGTCGAGTTCGGCGGATCCGAACCCTTCCCACCATCTATCCGGAGCCGGGGCGTTCTCCGGGTAAATGGTGAACTGCCCGGGGACCGTGACGGAAGGCCCGGCACTGGCCGCGCTGTCCGTGTGAGCGCAGCCGGTCAGCAGGACCGTCCCCAGGAAAAACAGCGCCCCAAGGGAAAGGTCTTTGATATGGTCTGACGGTTTTGCCCAGGGGCCAGGCTGCCCGGAAGGTCCGCTCTGTCGTTTCAAAAACACTCCAGACTGAAGATGTGTAAGGTGGATGATGCCCGTCCTGCGGTCCCAATGCGGGAATATAATACCATTTTTAAAAAGGCACAAACCCGGAATCCCGACAGGATGGGCCCACTGGGATTCCGGGTGGAATATGGTAAAATGTTCTTATTGAGTTTCCGTACGGGAGAGGCGCCGTGATCGAAACGCTGCACAGGATCATCGAAGGGATCAGCACAGCCATAAGCCTTACAGGGGTCCTGGTGGTCCTGTGGGGTGTCGCCCAGGCTCTGGCCACCTTCGTGGGCTCAAAGGTGGGGCCGGGGCAGACCCGGCTCTTCGAGAATGTTACGGTGAGACAGGAACTCGGCAGCCACCTTCTGCTGGGGCTGGAGATCTTCATCTCGGCCGACATCATAAGCTCGGTGGCGAGCCCGACCTGGAACAAGGTCGGGCTTCTCGCAGCCATCGTCGGTATCAGGACCGTTCTGAGCTACTTCCTTACTCTGGAGATGAAGACCGATTCGGTTTCCGGCCGTTCCTGACGGATCAGCCCCTGCGTCCGCCGTACAGGGTGCGGAGGAAAAACCGTCAGAGCATGAAAGGCCTTACCCGGGTTGCTCTGCACTCTCCAGCCGGGAACCCCTCCCGTTCATGGCCTCCTGGTCACACCTTTCTTTTTCGTCACTTACCTTTTATGCTGAACAGGATGAAAGGAGGCTTCCCATGTCCCAACCGGAATACAGTTGCATGCTCGTCGAAGAGACCGAACCGAATACCTTTACCAGGAAGATCATCACACGCAATGTGGACGACCTGCCGGAGGGAGATCTGCTCATAAGGGTCCGGTACTCGTCCCTCAACTACAAGGACGCCCTGTCGGCCACGGGGAACAAGGGGGTCACCAGGACCTTTCCCCACACGCCGGGGATCGACGCGGCCGGCGAGGTCGTCAGGTGTGATACGGGAGCTTTCCGGGAGGGAGACGAGGTGGTGGTCACAGGCTACGACCTGGGGATGAACACGCCGGGCGGTTTCGGTGAGTACATCCGGGTCCCGTCACAGTGGGCCGTGCCGCTGCCGGCCGGCCTGACCCTGGCAGAGAGCATGGCCCTCGGCACCGCCGGTTTCACGGCCGCTCTTTGCGTCCTTGGACTGGAACACGGCGGGGTGGTCCCGGCCGACGGCGACATCCTGGTTACCGGAGCCACGGGCGGGGTCGGCAGCATGGCGGTGTCTATCCTCGCAAAGGCCGGATACCGGGTGACGGCTGTCACAGGCAAGCCCGAGGCCGCCCCCTTTCTCGAATCCCTTGGGGCGGCCCAGGTCCTGGGCCGTGAGGATGTACTCGTGGGCGCCGACCGCCCCATGATGAAGGAACGCTGGGCCGGCGGTGTGGATGTGGTGGGAGGCGATACCCTGGCCGCCGCGGTAAAGGCCACCCGCTACGGCGGGGTCGTTACCTGCTGCGGACTGGTCGGTTCACCGGACCTGCCCCTGAACGTCTTTCCCTTTATCCTCAGGGGCGTCAGCCTTGTCGGGATCGACTCGGTCCAGGTGCCCATGGAGCCCAGGCTGCAGGTGTGGTCCCGGCTGGCCGGGGAGTGGAAGCCTGATAATCCGGGTCAGATGGTGAGTGAGGTTGGTCTGCCCGGGCTCGATGCGAAGATCGACGAGATCCTGGCAGGAAAGGTGAAAGGAAGAGTGCTGGTAAAGCTTTGAGCTTTACCAGCGGGTGTCCGGTGTCTTGTATCTGGTCTGGATTGATCGGGCCTGTAATAAAGAAGGGCGGCAAGTTTGCCTTGGCCGCCCGTTCGGTCATTTAAGATAGTGCCTGAAGTCGCGATCTGTCATAAAACTGTGACAGGGTCGCAAAAAGTCCAGTCCGGGACTTTTCGCTCCACGGAAAGGGAAAAGCGTGGTTTTCCCTTTCCTCACGGATCAGTGACCTGTATTTCAGTCACTGATCCGGGCGCCCTTCCCGGGCGCAGCTTGCCATTGATTTGGGCGCCCCGCGCGGGGCGCGTTGATGACTTTTTGCGAAGTCATCAACTGTAAACGGCAAAACCGTTAACTGATAGCTTTCTCCCCCCCCATTTCCGCCGACAAGGTCTCGAAGATCCTTTCGATGGCGTCCCGCTGGGCCTGGAGGTCGTCCAGAAACCTGTTCTTCGTGTCCTCTACGAACTGTTCGGCGAGGCCGCGATAGTAGTCGATACCGGAAAGCAGGTTCTCCTTGAACTCGGCGAAGTAGGAGGGGGCGTTTTCGGCCACCCCGAGGGACAGCCGGCGGATCTCCTCCGACAGATACTCGATGTAGAGCATCATCTCCTTGATGAACATGTGGGGCCGATCGGACCTGGTCAGCAGTGATAGCCGTCCGTAGATGTGCCCCACCATCTCTTCCAATGTGGCGATCTTCGAGTAGTTGACGATGCCCGGCCCGCAGCAGACAGCAGTGAGGGCGTCGGGATCGATGCCCAGTTTGCGCGTAGCGCCTCCGGAGAGGTCGTGGCAGATGCACGATTTTGCCAATACGTCCTCCCTGTACCACCGGCGCTGTTCGTCGGTGTAATCACCGGAGTCGATCTTTGCCAGTTTTTTCTTCACATAGCTTCTGGCGGCGATGCAGTTGGGTTTGGCCGTAAATTCGGTGTTGAAAATCTTGGCGTGACCCTTGGGGCAGGCGCTGCCCGGCGTGCCGGCCTCGATGAGTATTCTTCGGTGCTCCTCGGAACTGGAGTTCCTGAGGTTCCAGAAGGGGACCGTCAGGGGAGAGGCGGCGCTTAAAAATACGTCTTCATCGCCGGCATTGCACAGTTTTTCCAGGTGTTCATCATCCACGTTGGTGGCCTCAGGCACCAGGAGGAAAGGCGTTCCCCACCCGGCCCCGTCCACATCGTAATATTTTTTCAGAAATTCGTGCTCCTCGCTGGTGCCGATGCCTCCCGAGACGGTGATACGCATGCGAGTGGAGTCCGGCAGGGGTGCATCGCCAAGGGCCTTTTTGAGCACCGCGAAGGTCTGGGCGGCAAGCTCTTCGCGTTTCGATCTGAACTCCTCGAGGATGGGGCCCATGAGGTGGCCCTTGGCAGCGAAAGCGTGTCCGCCGCAGTTCAGGCCGGACTCAATACGGTACTCGGATACCCAGAGCCCCTTTTTGGCAAGGAAGCGGGCCTGCACGACCGCGGAGCGGTAATCGCTGACCTTCAGTACGATCTTCTTCTTGATCCTGCCGCTCTTCTCCGGGAAAAAGTCGGGGAAGTTGGCGATGTAGCTGTAAAGAGACGGGTTCAGGCCGGCCGAAAAAACAATAGAGGATTCCAGGTCGCTGTTGGCGTATCCCCTCAGGGCTGCCCTGGCGTCGGAGAACTCCGGTGGGAGGGCTGCCCCTTTCTCATAGTACATCCTGTCCACCTTGGTCATGATGTTGACGTCGATGCTCCCCGGGTTCGCGCTGGCGCGAAGGATGTCCTGGAGTTGCCTCTTTTCCCCGGGGTCCGTGCTCTCAAGCATTTTCCGGTACTTGTCTTTCAGAGGGGACTCGGGCAGAAGCTGGAAGTACCTGGTGATCTCGCTGTCCGCTTCAAAGGGAGAGGCCTTCAGGGCCTCGACCTGCCTGGCGACGATGCAGTCCACCATGTTCAGATAGGCGGTGATCCTGTCGGCCCGCCAGTCTTTTTCGTTCCTGCCGATCTCCTCGTATGGTTCCCCTGTCTTCTCACAGTAATACTTGCGCATCTGCTCGATGAAGGTGTCATCCACGAGGGAGATCACGGAGGATATCCCGTACCTCGCCAGCTTTACCGGGGTGTCGATGGTAAAACCGATCCCCATGACCGGTATGAAAAAAGTGTGGTTGTCTTTTGGTGCTTGCATGACCGTCTCTTTCTGGATGTCGGAAAAGTTTCACAGGCAGCTGAAAGGTGCTGGTCCCGCTGCCTGCTTCGGCCCGATACATTCTCACAATAAGGTTGTTGAATCAAATGTAGAAAATGCAGATGGCGGTTGGCCATCGGAATTTTCTACATGCCCACCACGAAGTGGATCGAGCAGCTGATGAGGAACGGGACGGTGTTCCCCTGGTAATTCGGGTTGGACCAGACGTAAGTGCCGCCGGATGGGCAGCTGTCCACATTGGGAAGCAGATTTTCACTCACCAGGAGGCTGAGAGTCGGCATGGGGTCGCCGGGCTGGAGGTTGTTGGTCTTGATGTAGTAGTCAGCCGCAGTCTGCATGTTCTGCCGGTATATGATGCAGGTGGTGGCGTGGCTCCGTTCCAGGTTGCTGATGAAGGAGGGGATGGCCACCGAAGCCAGAAAGCCCATGACCGCGACAGCGATGAGAAGCTCGGAGATGGACCATCCCCCCTGTCCCGGGATCCTGCCCTTTCCGTCCGATCGTGTTTTTTTCATGGCCGGCTCCCGGCCAGGGCCAGGGGGATGGGCTTTTTGCGGCTGACGCCCAGCCTGGTGAGGCTGTGCTCACCAGGGTTGGGGCAGTTGACAATGGTGTCGTTCTCGACCTCGATCACTTCATAGGGCTTTCCTGAGAGTGGACACAGCGGCATGGGGCTGGACAGCTTTTTGTCCTGGAGCTGCCGGGAGATCTTCCACAACTCCTCGATGCACCGGTCCGTGCCGGCGTCGGTCTCGAAGGTTCCGTGGCGAAGGGGCTGGGGCGATTTGAGCAGGGGAGCGATGTACCATGTCCGGAGGCCGAGAGCCAGAAGCGCCACCGCGAGGACTCCGAAAAGGACGGCTCTCCGCTGCTTCTCTTCAGGTGTGAGAGGTTCCTTCTCCTCTACCGAGATCCCGCGAACACGCGGCTTTGCTGCCAGCTGCTCGAGTTCAAAGGTGCACTCACGGCACAGGGGTTTTTCATTCCTCCACCGGGGAATGACGCCGACGATATCAGCCCCGCACCTCCCGCACAGAGGCTTTTCCTCGTAGATGATCCTTTCGTGCTTCTGTCCCCTGTGCGCCATCCGGATCCCTTCCGTTATCATTATAAGGTGTAATTATAGCCTCTTGAGTTGTGGTAAGGCAAACGGGGAGGAGGGCCCGAAATCCGCGATTGGTTTGGGCCGGCCTCCGGTCGGGGCATCGGAGAGACCGTTTTTTCGGTCCGGGTCCGAAGAACGTGTCCGGGCAGCGTCAGGAACTGTTGATCGACGCCCTGACCCCGACCGGAGGGGTCCAATCGTCGGATTTCGGGTATGGTTCCCCCTCGGGAACACGAAACCCGCTGTTTTCAGAACCGTCCACCAGATCGGGAAGCCCGATGCCAACAAGGTTTTTTTATCCCCAAAATCGCGGAAACCAGATCAATCGCGATTTTGGGGGAGAAGGGAGAAGAAAAACTCCCTAAAGGGCCACTGCCTTAAGAAGAAGAAAAATGACAATGGTGACGACTGCGGTGGCCGGGACGGTGATGAGCCAGGAGTTTACGATGTTGCGGATGACCTTCAGGTTTAACGCCGCGATCCCGCGGGCCAGCCCCACGCCGATGACCGAGCCTACCAGGGTGTGGCTGGTCGACACGGGCAGCCCCATCTTGGAACAGATGAGGACCGTCGTAGCCGTGGCGAACTCGGCCGAAAAACCGCGTGAAGGGGTGATGGAGGTGATCTTGTTGCCGATGGTCTCAATGACCTTGTACCCCCAGGTTCCCAGGCCAACGACAATGCCGACCCCTCCCAGGCCGAGCACCCACATGGGAACCGGTACCGCCATGGACAGGTCGCCGCTTTTGAACACCGCCACGATGGCGGCGAAGGGGCCGATGGCGTTGGCCACGTCGTTGGCCCCGTGGGCGAAGGCCACGTAACACGCGGTGCCCACCTGGAGGTAGGCAAAGATATCCTCGACCTGCTGGGAGGCTTCCTTCCTTTTGCCGGGCCGATGGGTGAACTTGAAAAGGAGAAAAAACCTCATCAGGATGTAGGACACGATGCCCACGGCAAGCCCGATGAGGAGAGCCTGGTTGAACCCGACGTTGAGCTTCAGGTTCTTGAGTCCCTTGTAAAGCAGGGACAGGACCAGGACAACCATGACCGGGATGAGCAGGAGGGGAACGACTCTGCGGGCGGCGCGCACCGGGTTCCAGGAGGTGAGGACGGTCCTCTTGATAAATGTGAAGGTGAGCCAGGCCATGAGGCCGCCCGCGAAGGGGGAGATGAACCAACTCATGACGACCGACCCGAGCTTGCCCCAGTTGACGGCGCCAATGCCGCCCACGACGAGGCCGAACCCTACGACGGAGCCGACAATGGAGTGGGTTGTGGAAACCGGGAGCCCCAGGAAGGTGGCAAGGTTCAGCCAGATCCCTGCGGCAAGAAGGGCAGCGAGCATGCCCAGGACAAACAGGTCGGCATGACCCTGGAAGGCTTCGGTGGATACGATCCCCTTGCGGACGGTTTCGGTGACGTGACCGCCGACGAGGAACGCTCCGGCAAACTCAAAAACGGCGGCCAGAATGACCGCCTGCTTCATGGTAATGGCATGGGAGCCAACGGAAGTTCCCATGGCGTTTGCCACATCGTTGGCCCCGATGTTCCAGGCCATGTAGGCGCAGGCCGCGAGACCGAACCAGAAGATCCAGGGGCTTAGAGTGAGCATCTTGTCCTGTTATTTGGAGAGGAAAAGGCGGACCCTGTTGCCGGTCCTTTCGGCGCCGTTGGCGATATCCCCGGCCAGTTGGAACACCCTCATCCAGAGGACGATGTTCAGGGCTCCAAGCTCTTCCTCCATGGTCAGGAGCTTCTTCAGAAGTTCCTGCTGTTTCCGGTCGGTCTCATGCTCCATCTCGCCGAGGACGGTTATCATCTCCATGACCTTCCCGGCCTCCGCGCCGCCGAAGGAAGCTTCCATCAACTCGTCAAGCTCCTCACTGATCTTGGCGTACTGCTCGACGGTGATCATGACCTGCTCCATGAACCTCCAGAAGTACGCGGCCAGTTCATCCGGGAAGGGCAGGTCCTTCATGTTCAGAAGGACGGCGACGTCTTCAGCCGCGTCGCTGATCCGGTCCTGGAACCGGAGGATATCCAGCAGGTCGCCCCTGTCCACGGGGGTGAAGATGGTGCTGGGCAGGTCGCTGCGGATCTGGTTCTTGATCTCGTCGGCCTCGAACTCGGCCTTGTCCACCTTTTCCGAGATTTCCTTAAGCCTGGTATTGTCGCCCTGCTCGAGGGCCTCGAAAAGGCTGGGAACCAATCTGACGCAGTCCATGACTTTCCGCATGTGATCCTGCAGGGGACCGAAAGGCGATTTGGCGAACAGTTCGAAGATCGTGCGTCTCATCTCTTACCTCCAATGCCGATTTGGGAAAATCATAACATTGCATGGATAAACCGCAAGACCAAACTGGCCGGCTGTTAAGAACCTTTCAGTTCCGCTGCTCTTTCAACGAGTTTTCGCTTCCCGGGTCGGGGCTGTAGCTGAGGAGAAAGCGCAGCGTATCGCCCTCCAGGACACGCTTGAAGATGTGGCTGTTGATCACCTTGCCCGTCCGATCCCGGGCGTCGAGGTCCAGTACAACCCCCCCCCTGCCGGTGCCAATCAGTTCCAGCCTGTAAAGACCGGTGACCGGAACCGGGAAGGAGATGGTCCATCCGGTGGGCCGTCCCTTGACCTGCTCCTTGACTATTTTCGCTCCCGGGATCTCGGTGAGGGGGTTCCCGGTGAGCATGTCCTGGCCGACCCTCAGCCCTTCCGGCGAAACCATCTGGATCATGGCGGGGCCGTAGCTGTAAAGGACGATGCCCGGTCCCGAGTTGGACGCGGCGTTGTCGACAGCCGGCAGCAGTATCAAAGCGATAAGGGAAAAGAAAAAAAACAGGGCGAACAGGCCCTGCGGCACTGGCTGGTTGCCGTTCATAAAGTGGTTTCCTATGCGGTCAGGCAGGATTCTGGAAGCGACAGCCGCTAACTGCCACTAAGGGTGCAAATGATAGCCCAAGGATCAGTAAAAGGGAAGGACCTGAAATCCGCGATTGGTTTGGGCCGGCCTCCGGTCGGGGTGTCTGAGGGGTCTGTTTTTGACACGCCGGTCCTGGTAC
>JARGFV010000029.1 GCA_029210545.1 bacterium | reverse complement strand
CGCTGCAAAGTCAACTGCGAAAGCTTCAATGTGCTGCGTGAACCGCCGTGGTACGGAACCGTATGCCCGGTGGTGTGAGAGGACGGGGGATGTGACTCCCCCTCCGACTCGATTGATAGCACCTGGTTCTTTGTTCAGGCGATCACAGGTCACCCAGCCACCCTGCAAACATGTCCAGATGGTTTTTCCCCTCCGGCCAATAACTTCCATATAATGTGCGAGGTGCGTTCAGTACAAAATCCCTTGGCACTGGCTGTTTTTAGCATTACCCCGCACTTTACACTGCAATTAATCCTCATGGCACGCGACACACAGGCCCCCGCCATCATCTCTTATCCTGAGCATGTCATTATCCGGAACCATGATCTGGCTATCCAGGCGACCGGGGGTTTTACCGGTAACATACAGATCCGTCCCGTGGGGGTTGTGGCAGGTGGTGCACACGATAAGACTGGAGACTGTACTTGCCACGTCGTTGTCAAAGACATCCCCGAGCTGCTTGAGGAGGGGGTCGCCCAGGGGCAGAAACGGCTCGTCGTCGGCAGTGTCGGCCGTCGCCGGGGCGGCCGCCGGGTTCCAGTAAGCCCAGTGGTCCACGTAACGGTCGATGTGGAGCCCCACCGGGTTGGCCCGTCCCGCCGGATCGTAGGCGGGATCGGTGGTGAAAGCAACTGCCTCAGGTAGACCCCACGCTTTTACTACTCGGATCACTGCGTCTGCGCTTCCACGTACTTTCTCAAGACAGCGTTGATCCTCGATTGATAACCGCGACCCTGACTACGGTATCCAGCAAGATAAGGGCCAATCCGGATGAAGAACATTCAACTGCCGTTGCCCGGTAGCGGGACCGGTTGTCGTCCTTTCCGGTTCGTGATGCCATACCCGAAATCCGCCGATTGGGCCTTCCCGGTCGGGGCTCCGGACCAAATTGGTGACACCGTGCGGCGAACCGGGCTGCCCGATCACCACGAAGGGAAGATATGACCACTCAGACCCCCCGACCGGGGACTGTTTAAAACCAATCGCGGATTTCGGGTCTATCATCCTCATCCATTTTCCTTTAATCTTCCCGGATAGTAAGAATCCGGGGGCCGACATCATGAAGAGCCCGGCGGATTAATAACTTCCAGACAGAAAGGGAGCAGGCAATGGGAGACAAGGGCAAGAAAGACAAGGACAAGAACAAGAAACAGCTGAACAAGAAACATGACCAGAAGATCAAAAACGCCAGGGACAAGCAGCCGAAAAAGAAAGGGTAGCATGTAGCCCCGGAGGGAATGGCAGTTCCAAAGGTTTGCCATGTGTGCGTGAAGCGTGCGTGCGCAGCAGAGATCAGACCTTACGCCATCACTCACGTACGCATTAAGGGAAGACCGGGGTCCAGGGTCCCGCCGTAGTCACGCCGCAGGTGTGACTGAGGCGTGGCATGCCAGGGTCAAGAGTCTGCGGTTTGCCTCCCCAGGACAGGGCCTGTCAGCCAATCCGGTGCTGTTTCTTCTTGCCGGAACTTCCGGCCTCATTGCCCTGTCGATATTTTGAAGCGTAATGGTCCAGTACGCTCCGGATCATCTTCTGGTACTGGGTTTGATTGTCCTTGGCCACGGACTTGAAATATTCGACGCTCGACCTGCTCAAGGAAATGGTGACTTTGACATTATCCTCCTTGAGCACCAGTTCCTCCGGCGGGGGCAGGAAGTCTTCGATGACCGCCAGATCGCCCAACGGCTCATCTGTGTATTTTATTTTCTTCTTCATAAAATTTTCTGCCTTTCCTCCAGTATCCAACGCCGATGATGCGGATCAGCTTTTCCCTGTAAGTGAACTGCACCGTGAGGATGCCTCCCTGCACTCGGCCCATGCAATAAAACCTCTTTTCAACCGTACTATGGCTGACATCCTGCGCAATGACGCGCTTCGAATCAAGAAAGGCCCGTTGAGCCAGGCCGAAAGAGACTCCATGCCTGGCTTGATTTTGGCGGAGTCACGCCCTTGGCGTGATGAAGCCGGGCGGAGCGGCCTTAAGCTGGCCGCGCTGCGTACCCTGCGGTAAATGCTTTTAATTGGAATTCGGAATCTGGAATTGCCTAGAGCCGTACCCCGAAACTTCTCAGCAACATCACCGTCTCCATCAGCGGCAGCCCTATGACGTTGGTATGGCTCCCCACGATCCCCTCTATGAAGATCGCCCCCTTCCCCTGGATGGCATACGCCCCCGCCTTGTCCATGGGCTCGCCGCTGTCGAGGTACCAGTTCATCTCCCACTCCTCGATCTGCTTGACCCGCACGCGGGTTTCCACCGTCACCGCGCGCTGCTTGCCCCTGCGGTGCCACACGGCCACCACGCTCGACAGCACGGTGTGCTCCCGCCCGGCGATCTGAGTCAGCATCTCCCTGGCCTCTTTCTTGTTGCGGGGCTTTCCGAGGATGGCGCGGCCGTTCACCACGACGATGGTGTCGCACCCTAACACCACGTCGTCCGGGTTGTTGGCCGCCACGCTGATGGCCTTTTCCAGGGCCAGGCGCTGCACGTGGTCCCTGGGCGCCTCCTCGGGGTGGACCCTCTCGCTCACAGTGGGGGTAATGACCTGGTATTTCAGGCCCGTGAGGTCCATGAGCTCCTTCCGCCTGGGCGAACCGGAGGCCAGGATGAGCTTCTTGCGTCGGAACAGGCGCTTGGTAAAACTTACAGGCATTGTTTTTCCTCGAAGAGGGCAAAGGGAATTGGGAATGAGGAAGAGGGAACAGGGAAGTCGGAATGGGGAAGCAAGGCAAGGTTCAAACGATTTCTTCCACCTTCCACCTTCCATCTTCCAGCTCTTTATTCCACTTTCCACTTTATTTTATAAAACTCCAGGGCATCTCCCCTTCTCCGCGGCCGAACAGAACCTGCTCCGCTTCGGGGAAGATCTTAACCAGGCGTTTTATTGATACACCGCCGGGAGGCAGCTTGTCCAGCACGGTGGCCACCTGCCGGCCGCCCAGGGAGAGCAGCGCGTCCAGGCAGGCCCCCCTCACGGAGCCCGTCTGGACCCTGACCCCGCCCACCGGTCCGAGCCCTTTCCGGACCATCTTCAGCCGCCGGGTCAGGGCCGACTCTTCCGCCATGGGCATCCGCTCGAAAGCCGTGCGGGGTTTGGGCACGAAGGGGTTGACGCTCACCGTGACCGTCCCGACCCTGCCGCGGCTCCGGCCGTGCCGGACCATGAGGTCGCGCAGCCGTGCAGCGAGATCCACGATCCCGGCCATGTCCGCGTCCTCCTCGCCTGGGAGCCCCGCCATGAAGTAAAGCTTGATGTTGGGGATGCCTGCTTCGAGGAGGATCCCCGCCTTTTCGAGGAAAAGGCCGTCGGAAAAACCTTTTCCCACCGCCGACCGGAGCTTCTCGGTTCCCGCCTCGGGCGCGAGGGACACCGTGCGGTGCCCGGCCCTTGCCAGCAGGGCCGCGAGCCGGGGGGTGATCCTCTCGGCGCGGATGGAGGAGGGAGAGAAGGTTCCTCCCTCCTCCAGTGTGAAGACGGCCATCTCTTCGAGACGGGGGTGATAAGAGACGGCCGTACCTACGAGGCCTATCTTGTGTCGGAACGTAAGCCCTCTGCCCGCTTCCCGGACAAAGGTGTCAAACCCCAGGAACCGCACGGGCCCGCACACGGTCCCGGCGGCGCAGAACCGGCAGCCGGCTGAGCACCCCCTGGAGATCTCGACGGGATACAGCTCCCCGAACTCCGAGCTTTTCGAGAGCACGGCCGGGCGGGCCGGCCGGGTGTCCAGGTCCTTGAGAAAGATCGGCTTCACGGTGCGCGGGCGCTGATCGGGGATGTAGATGCCGTCAAGGGAGGAGAGCTTTTCGTTAAGGCCGGCGCCGTCCCGGTGCGAGGCCAGGATCCCGTCCATGATGGCAGGCAGGACCGGCTCGCTGTCGCCGAGGACCACCAGGTCGAACCAGGAGGCCGAAGTTTCGGGGTTGATGGTCAGGGCGACGCCGCCGCCGATGACGATCGGCCCGTGGGCGGCCTTTCCTGAAGGGGCCTTTCCCGTTTCCAGCATCCGGGGGAGGTGAACAAGGTCCGGCTGGTAGGAAACGGAAAAGGCTACCGCTGCGAAGTCATCCAGGTTTCGGCCCCCGTCGGGGAAGGTGAGGGCCCGGCCGTCCCAGAACACCCTTCTGGCGTCGAAGCCCGGGTGCCGCAGGAACGCCCCCAGGACCGCCTGGTACCCGAGGTTCGACATGCCCACCCGGTAGCTGTTGGGGTAGGCCACGGCCACCGGCACCCCGCCGCCTCGGGGGGGCGGCGAGATCCAGGTTTCCGCCTCGGCGGTCCCGGACGACACCTGGGTCAGTCCGCCTGGCGCCTCAGGAAGGCCGGCACCTCGAACTCCTCCTCCTCGATAAGGGCCACGGACGGGCGCCTGACCGTGTCGGACTTCTGCTCGAACTCGGACTTGCGCACGAAGGCCGGGATCTCCATGTCGTTCCGGCGCTCCTTGCGGTAACCCGTCGCGGTGACGCCCCCGCGGCTCCCGGGCTCCCGCCCGAAACCGGTGGCGATGACGGTGACCATGAGCTCGTCGCCGATGGTTTCGTCCTCCACCCAGCCGAAGATGATCTCGGCCTCCTCGTGGACGGCGCTCTGGATGATGGAGGAGGCATGCTGTATCTCCTGGATCCCGACATCCTTGCTGGCCGTGATGTTGATGAGGACGCCGGTGGCCCCGTCGATGCTGTTGTCCTCGAGGAGGGGGCTGGAGATCGCCGTCTGCGCGGCCTCGGCGGCACGGTCGTCGCCGCCCGCGATGCCGGTCCCCATGAGGGCCCTGCCCTTGCCTTCCATGACCCTCTTGACGTCGGCGAAGTCCAGGTTGATCCGGCCCGGCTTGGTGATGAGGTCGCTGATCCCCTTGACGGCGCAGTTGAGGACGTCGTCCACGATGGCGAAAGCGTCCCCCGCCCTGGCGCCGTGCTTGATGACCGAGAAGATCCTGTCGTTGGGGATGACGATGAGGGTGTCCACGGCCTTGCGCAGCTCCTCCAGGCCGTCTTCGGCGTTCCTCAGCCTCACCTTGCCCTCGAAGCCGAAGGGCTTCGTGACCACCCCCACCGTTAGCGCCCCCGACTCCTTCGCGATCCTCGCGACCACGGGGGCCCCGCCGGTGCCGGTGCCGCCGCCCATCCCGGCGGTGACGAAGACCATCTCGCACCCGGCCAGGCTCTCGCGGAGAAAGCTCTCGCTCTCCTCGGCCGACCTCCGGCCGACCTCCGGGTCGGCCCCGGCGCCCAGGCCGTGCGTCACCTCCAGGCCCAGCTGGATCTTCGTGGCCGCAAGGGACGTCTTGAGGGCCTGCGCGTCGGTGTTGGCCGCGATGAACTCCACGTTCTTCAGGCGGGACGTTATCATCGTATTCAGGGCGTTCCCGCCGCCGCCCCCCACCCCAACGACCTTTATCCGGGCCTTGAGGTCCCTGCTGTCTTCCACAAATGTAAACATCCGTTCACCTCCCGTGAACTCGAGCGGCCCCGAACCGCTCTCGTTGATTTCAAAATTCACATTTCAGATTTCAAACAGTCCGCGTTCCCTCCTTGAAATTTGAAACTTGAAATTTGAAATTGTTAGAAAAACTCCTTCAGCCACCCCTTCATCTTGACGAGGATCTTCTCGAAGATCCGGGACTCGTTGGTCCCGAACCCGCCCCCTTCGCTGGTATGGGTGGACGCGTATTTCACGAGACCGACGGCCGTGGCGTACATGGGGCTGTTCACCACGTCCACGAGGCCGCCGATGTTCATGGGGTTGCCCAGGCGCACCGGCAGGTTGAAGACCTGCTCTGCCAGTTCGGTCATCCCCGGCATGATCACCGTCCCGCCGGTGAGGACCACCCCCGAGGCGATGCGGTCGTCGTAGCCGGACTTGAGGATCTCCCTGTTGATGAGGTCGAAGAACTCCTCGGCCCTCGGCTCGATGATCTCCGCGAGGGCGACCCGCGAGACCGACCTCGGCTTGTGGCCGCCCACGGAAAGGACCTCGACCATTTCGTCTTCCTTCACCATCTCCACCAGGGCGCAGCCGTACAGCCTCTTGATCTTGTCCGCCTCGGTGGCCGGCGTCCTCAGGCCGTAGGCGATGTCGTTGGTGAGGTTGACGCCTCCCAGCGCCAGCACCGCGGTGTGCTTGATACTCCCGCCCCCGAAGATGGCCACGTCGGTGGTGCCGCCGCCGATGTCCACGAGGGCGACCCCGAGATCCTTCTCTTCCTCGGTCAGCACCGCGTCGGCGGCCGCCAGGGGCTCCAGGACGATGTCCAGCACGTCCAGGCCCGCGCGGTGGCAGCTCTTGATGATGTTCTGGGCCGAAGTGACGGCCCCGGTGACGATGTGCACCCGGGCCTCGAGGCGGACACCCGACATCCCCAGGGGATCGACGATGCCGTCCTGGTCGTCGACGATGTACTCCTGGGGCAGGATGTGGATGACCTCGCGGTCCAGGGGCATGGCGACCGCCTGGGCCGCATCGATGACCCTCTCGATGTCCTTCCGGGAGACTTCCCTGTTCTTGACCGCCACCACGCCGTGGCTATTGAACCCCTTGATGTGTCCGCCCGCGATCCCCGCGTAGACCCCCTGTATGGGGACACCGGACATGAGTTCGGCCTCTTCCACCGCCTTCTTGATGGAGTCCACGGTGGAATCGATGTTGATCACCACTCCCTTGCGAAGTCCCTTGGACGGCGTGGTCCCAATACCCACGATCTCGCATCTCCCGCCGTCGGCCACAGCTGCCACCACCGCGCAGATCTTGGTGGTGCCGACATCAAGGCCAACGACGATCCTTTCCCTACCCTTGGCCATAAGATCTACCTCCCGCGGGGGAAGCTGTCCGTCCGCTCCCCGCATGTTCCTTTTTTTCCGCCATGCCGATGACGCGTCCCTCGAACCTCAGGTCGTAGCCTGCCGATCGCGGGTCGAAGGCGCCTGCCTCGACGAGGCGGGCGAGTCTGCCCACCTGGGCCTGGATGTTTTTCTTCGAGAAGACCAGCACGGTGCCGCTCCCCATGAGGGAGACCCTGACCGTGTCCTCTCCCGTCATGAGCTCGCTGATCCGGTCCGCTCCCACGAGCCCGGAGGCCGTGAGCCTGCCGAGCACCTCGAGGGCCGGGAGAGTCTCCGCCGCCTTGCGGCCGGGCTGTGCGGATCCGGCCGAGCCCGTGATCAGCGGATACCCGCCCGGGTAGACCGGGACACGCTCCACGACGACCCCTTCGGCGTCCACCAGGGAATAGTCGTAGCCCATGAGGGCGGCCACGGGGGACCTCTCCTGGACCGAGATCCTCAGGGTGTCGGGGAGCTCGCGCACGACCGTGGCGTCCCTGACAGCAGGGTGGCGCAGGACCCGGGCCCGGACCTCGGCCAGGTCGACCTTGAGAAGAGGCTCTCCCCTGTTGACGCCCGACAGGGTGAGGATGCTTTCCGGGGACATCTTCCGGCACCCTTCGATGGTGATGTTCTTCACCGAGAGGGATTCCAGGCCGACGAACCGAAGGACGCCGAGGTAGCCGCCGTACAGGACTCCCAGGAACACGGCTCCCAGGACCGTGCCCCGGAGGACCCACCAGGTCCGCACCACGTAGTGGCGGGTGACGGCGCCGGTATTGACCGGCTTTTTGCCCTTCACCGACGGCCTTTTCCCGGCCGCGGCGACCGCCTTCCTGTTCGTCCTGGTTAGCTTCGTCTTCACCGGCTGCCCTCTCCCGCCGCGTCCAGCATCCCGAGGACCAGGCTCACGAAATCGATCCCGGCCCCCGCCGCCGATTTCGGCAGCAGGCTCGTGGGCGTCATCCCCGGGATCGTGTTCACCTCGATCACCTCGTACCGCTCTCCGGCGCCCCGGATATCCACCCGCACCGCACCGCAGCACCTCAGCGCCCGCGCGGAGAGGCCGGCCATCTCCTGGACTTTCAGCGTAGCCTCAAAGCCGATGGGAGCGGGAACCCGGTAATCGTCCGCGCCCGTGACGTACTTGGTCTCGTAATCGTAAAAACCGGTGGCCGTAACGATCTGCACCACGGCCAGGGGTTCACCGTTGAGGACTCCCACCGTGAGTTCGTCCCCTTCCACGAAAGCTTCTACCAGGACGTCGGGGTCGTGGGCGGCGGCGGTGCGGATCGCCCCCGGAAGGTCCCTTGCCTCCCGGACAACCGAGATCCCTATGGTGGAACCCTCACGGTTGGGTTTGACCACCACGGGAAATCCCATCATGATGGGCATGTCGTAGCTTCCCGGCCCCAGCTCCACGAAACCGGGGGTCGGGATCCCGCAGGCCATAAGGACCCGTTTGGTCATGATCTTGTCCATGGCCAGAGCCGAAGCCAGGACCCCCGGGCCCGTGAAGGGGATCCCCATGAGTTCCAGGGCTCCCTGGATCGTGCCGTCCTCCCCGCCCCTGCCGTGAAGGGCGATGAAGGCGACACCGGCCCCTTCCCGGCGCATCTCCTCGGCCCAGGGGCCGGCGGTGTCGATCCCGACGGCTTCGCGCCCGCCTTCCCCCAGCGCCTCCAGGATCGAGCTTCCCGTGACCAGGGAGACCTCCCGCTCCGCGGAATTCCCGCCCATGAGAACCGCGACTTTTGCGAGATTCTTATCCATGGATCACCCTTACCTCGTCCTCCAGTTCGATCCCGAACCGCTCGCGGACACCCTGCCTGACCATCTCGGCAAGCTCGAGGAAATCCGCCGCTGTGGCCGACCCGGTGTTGACGAGAAAGTTCGCGTGGACGTCGGAAACCCGGGCTCCGCCGCAGGTCATCCCGATAAGGCCCGCCGCGTCGATGAGCCGTCCCGCGCTGTCCCCCGCCGGGTTCTTGAACCAGCACCCAGCGCTGGCCGCTCCCAGGGGCTGGCTTTTCCTCCTCAGCCGGGCCTGTTCCGTCACCCTGGCGCGGACAGCGTCGGGATCGTCGGGCTTGAGCCGGAACCTCACCGCCAGGACGATCTGGCCGGCAGTCAGTCCCGAACTCCTGTAGGCAAAACCGATCCCGGAACCGGGCACCCAGCGTGCGCCCTGTCCGCCGCCATCGCTGTCGCCGGTTCCTTCGAGCAGCCGGACCTGCTCCACGACGTCAGCCATCTGTCCCGACCTGGTCCCCGCGTTCATGCGCAAGGCGCCTCCCACCGTGCCGGGGATGTCCGCCAGGCACTCGAGGCCCGCAAGCCCCTCCCGGGCGGCGCGGGAGACCACATTGGGCATCAAAGCCGCGGCTCCCGCCTCCAGCATCTCCTTGTCCCTGCGGATACCGCCCCACCCACGGACCTCCCGCGAAAGGTGGATCACGCATCCGTGGTAACCTTCATCGGCAAAAACCACGTTGGTGCCGCCCCCGAGGACCATCCACGGGACCTTCTCCCCGGCAAGGAGCGCGAGGATGAGGACCAGGTCCCCGACCCCGGCAGGAAGGGCGAACAGGGATGCCGGACCGCCCACCCGCAGGGAGGTGTGGCCGGCCAGGGGTTCATCCAGCCTCAACTCGCCGGTAAACCCGCTCCCGATGATCCTTCCCCTGATCTCTTCCACCTTCACTCCTTTATACTTTCATCCTTTCGAGGAGGATCTCTCCCGCTTTCCAGATATCCCCGGCTCCCAGGGTGATCACCATGTCACCGTCCTCGAGGATCTCCATGACCCGATCCACCGCGGCGGCACAGCTTCCCACGAACTCCGCCCCCCGGTGACCGTGGCTGGAGATGCACCCGGCCACGTCCCTGCCCGTCAGGTTCCCGATGCTGTCCTCGCCGGCCGCGTAGATATCACACACCAGGACCTTGTCGGCGTTGTGGAAGGCCGTTCCGAAATCGGGGAGCAGGTCCCGGGTCCTGCTGAACCTGTGGGGCTGGAACATGGCCACGACCCTCCCCTTCCAGCCCTGCCTGGCCGCCTCGAGGGTGGCCTTGATCTCCGAGGGGTGATGGCCGTAATCGTCGTAGACGGCCACGCCCCCGGCCTCCCCCTTTTTCTGGAACCGGCGCTGGGTCCCCGCGTAGCCGGAAAGCGCCGCAGCGATGACGGTGAAGGGGACCTCCAGCTCCAGGCCCACCGCGATGGCGGCCAGGGAGTTGTAAATGTTGTGCAGGCCCGGGACGGGGAGAGAGACCCGGCCGAGCGCTCTCCCGTCCAGGGAGGCGGTGTAGGAGGAGGCAAACCCCTCGTACCGGATGTCCGAGGCACAGACGTTGGCCTGCGCCGAAAGGCCGTAGGTGACGTGGGGCCGCTCCAGGTCGGAGAGCATCCCGGCCACCTCCGCATCGTCCAGGCAGAGGACGGCCCTCCCGTAGAAGGGGACCTTGTCCAGGAACTTCCGGAACGCAGCCCGCAGGGCGTCGAAGGTGCCGTAATGGTCCATGTGCTCGTTGTCGATGTTGGTGACGACGGCGATGGTCGGGGTCAACTGGAGGAAGGAGCCGTCGCTCTCGTCCGCCTCCGCCACCAGGTAATCGCCCTCGCCCAGGCGGGCGTTGGTCCCCAGGCTGTCCAGCTTGCCGCCGATCACGACGGTGGGATCAAGTTTCGCCTCGGCCATGATCCCGGCCACCATGGAGGTGGTCGTGGTCTTGCCGTGGGAACCGGCGACGGCGATGCCGTACTTCATGCGCATCAGTTCGTTTAGCATGGTGGCCCTTGGGATCACCGGGATGCCGGCCTGCCTGGCGGCCTGCACCTCGGGGTTGTCGCTTTTTACCGCCGACGAGATCACCACGACGTCGGCCCCTTCGATGTTGCCGGCGCTGTGGCCCACGGACACCAGGCAGCCACACCCGGTAAGCCGCCGAATCGTGTCACCGGAAACCAGGTCCGAACCGCTGACGGTGTAGCCCAGGTTGGCCAGCACCTCGGCGATGCCCGACATCCCGATGCCGCCGATCCCGACGAAGTGAAGGTGCTTTGTCTTTCTCAGTTTGACCACTGATGACTCCTCAATAAACGGTCGTCAGGCAGAAGGGAGGAGGGAAAGGTCAAAAGACCTGCTATTCCCTGCTCTCTGCTCTCTGCTTCTCCCCACCCTTTTCTCCCATCTCCCTGTTTTTCCCTGTTCTTCCCCCTGGATCCAGGTTTCCCTCTGCGTTCCTTCGCGTACTCTGCGTTAAAATCCGGGCCTCAGTGCCATAGAGCCTGAGATTGCTTCGCTTGGAACCGGCTCGCAATGACGGACGTATTTTTCTCCAAATCTCCCAGTCGGCCAGCCGAGGTTTTTCGCCCCGTGTCTCCGTGTCCCCGTGTCCCCGTGTCTCCGCGTCCGTCTTATCGTTCCGTCCCCGCGCCCCCGCGGCCCGGGAACCCGATCCTCCCCAGTTCCTCTTCCACGATCCTTTTCGCGGCGTCCCTTGTCCCGGCCCGCCGGGAGGCGTCGGCCATCTCCTCCAGGCGGCCGGTCGTGCCCATCAGGCGGGCCAGCTTTTTGTAAACCAGTTCGGAGGTCGCCTCCTCCGGGCTGGCAACGATGGCGCCGCCTCGTTCCTCGAACCACCTCGCGTTGGCTTCCTGGTGGCCGCCCGCCGCGTCGGGGTACGGTATGAGGAGCGCCGGGAGCCCCGCGGCGGCCAGTTCGGAGATCGACATGGCTCCCGCCCGCGACAGGCACAGGTCGGCCCTGGCGTAGGCGTCGGCCATCTCTGTGATGAACGGGACGATCTCCACCTCCGCCCCCGCCTCCCGGTACCCCTGCCGGACGATCTCCTCGTGGGCCGGGCCGGTCTGGTGGATGACCTTCATGCCCGGAAAATCCGCGAGGAGCCTGGGCACGAACCCGAGGGCGAGTCCGTTGACCTGCCTGGCTCCCTGGCTCCCTCCCAGGATGAGGAGGTTCCGGCGGCCGGCCGGCCGGACCATGCCCGCCGGGGGGAGCACCTCTTCCCTGATCGGGTTGCCGGTCACCACCGTCTTCTCCACGGGGAACACCTCGGTGCGGCTGGCAAATCCCTGGTAGATCCTCTGGACCATGTGGGCCAGGACGCGGTTGGCCTTCCCCGGCATGACGTTCTGTTCCAGGATCGACCTGGGGATGCCCCTGGCGGCGGCCGCCATCACGGCCGGCACCGACGCGTACCCTCCCACACCCACCACCAGGTCCGGCTTGAGACGGCCGAGGACCAGGTAAGCTCTCAGGGCCGCCCAGAGAAGGGCCATGGCCCTCGTCATTCCCCGGAAGAACCCGCCGCCCACGACGCCGCGGACAGGGAGGGTGACCAGCTCGTACCCGAGGGCTGGGATCACCCTGGATTCCAGGCCGTGCCTGGCACCGATGAAAACGACCTCCACGTCCCCCGCGCGCCGCGTAAACTCGGCTGCCAGCGCCACGCCCGGGAACAGGTGTCCGCCGGTCCCGCCTCCGGCGATCACGAGCCTCACAGCTCCCGGCTCCTTCCCGCGACGTTCAGGATGATCCCCGCCGCCATCATGGAGGTCAGCAGGGAGGACCCTCCGTAACTGATGAACGGCAGGGGCAGCCCCTTGGTGGGAAGGAGGCCGAGGACCACCATGCCGTTGATGAGGGCCTGGATCCCGATCATCAGGGTCAGCCCCGCTCCCAGCATGGAGCCGAAACCGTCCGGGGCCGATGAAGCCGCCCCCATCCCCTTGACGATGAACACCGCGAAGAGGCACAGGACCGCGGCAACCCCGATGAACCCCAACTCCTCCCCGATAACGGCCAGGATGAAGTCCGTGTGGGACTCCGGCAGGAAGAACAGCTTGCTCTTCCCCGCGCCGAGGCCCTTGCCGAAAAGTCCACCGTCGCCGAAGGCCACGTAGGACTGCACAAGCTGGAACCCGGAGCCGTCGTACTCCTTGAAGGGGTCGAGGAACGCCTTCATCCGCTGGACCCGGAAATTCTGCGTATAGATGAGGTAGGCCACCACCGGTGCCGCGGCCAGCCCCAGCCCTGTCATGACACGCATCGTCGCGCCCGAGAGGAAGAGCATGGCGCATCCGAGCAGGCCGATGAAGATGGCTGTTCCCAGGTCCGGCTCGCGTACGACCAGGAAAAAGATGACGGCCATGACCGCCAGGGGCGGCAGGAGGGTTTTCGGGTCCTCACGGATCCGGTCACCCCTCGACGAAAGGTAACGGGCCAGGTAGATCACCACGACCATTTTAGCGAACTCGGCGATCTGGAGAGATACGGGCCCGACCCGGAACCAGCGCGACGCGCTGTTGGCCGTGTGCCCGAGGGGAGTCAGCACAAGCCCAAGGAGCAGGATGGTCGCCCCGAGGAGCGGGATCACTCCGGCCTCCCAGAAATGGTAGGGGATCGCGGCGCCCACCAGGAGGGCGACGAGGCCCGCCCCCAGGAAAAAGAGCTGGCGCTTGAAGTAATAGTACCCGTCTCCTCCATGCTCGTTGTCGGCCCGGACCGCGCTGGCGGAAAACACGATCACCGTCCCGAGGACCGCGAGGGCCAGGACGGCGATGACAATGGTGGGGTCCAGCCTCAGGTGCCTCATACCCCCATCCCCATGTATTTCCGCGCCGCTTCCTTGAAAACCAGCCCGCGCTCTTCATAGCTGCTGAACATGTCGAAACTCGAGCAGGCCGGCGAGAACAGGACCTCGCTGCCGGGGCGGGCGTGCTGGACCGCGATCCTCATCGAATCCTCGACAGTGTCTACCCTGGTGATGGGAGCCGCCCCCTTCAGCGCCTCTTCCATCCTGTCGGCAGCCTCACCGAGGAGGATAAGGTGGCTGACCTTGCGCCGCACCGGTTCCACCAGCGGCTCGTAGGAGGTCCCCTTGTCCTTGCCTCCCAGGATGAGGACGACCCTGCCCCCGAGCCCTTCGAGGGATCTCACGGTGGCCCCCACGTTGGTGCCCTTGGAATCGTTGTAGACCGGGACTCCGCGGAAATAGCCGACGAGCTCCATCCTGTGCTCGAGACCGGCAAAAGCCCTCAGGGCCTTCTCCATGGCCGTGACCGGAACTCCCATTTTCCAGGCGATGGCGGACGCGGCGAGGGCATTCTCCAGGTTGTGGTGACCGGGGATCAGGATGTTCCGCGATTTCATGATCCCGTGTTCCTTCCCTTCGTCCCGGATCACCAGGCGGCCCTGCCGGACGAAACCGCCCTCGTCGAGGAGCCTGGTCCGGCTGAAGGGGAACCGGCCAGCAGCGATCTTTCCCGTCTCTTCCAGCACCCGGCTGTCGTCCGCGTTGAGGACTGCCCAGTCGCCGGCCCCCATGTTGGCAAACAGCCTGGCCTTGGCCTCAACGTACTCCGTAAGCCCGGGATGCCGGTCGAGGTGGTCCGGCGAGAGGTTGAGCAGGGCTCCGATGGCGGGGTGGAAGGTGTCAACCGTCTCGAGCTGGAAGCTGGACACCTCCGCCACGATGAATGCGTATACCCCGGTCTGGCCTACAAAGGAGGTCACGGGTGTGCCGAGGTTGCCGCCGGTGGCCACCCGGAGACCCGCCTCCTTTGCCATGAGGTCGATGAGGGTCACCGTGGTGGATTTTCCGTTGCTGCCGGTGACAGCCACCCACGGCTCGGTGGTCAGCCTGTAGGCCAGTTCCATCTCCCCGATGACGAGGGCTCCCTTGCCGGACGCATGCTCCAGGGCCGCCAGGTCCCCGGGAACGCCCGGGCTGACCACGACCAGGGGAAACCGCCCGAACAGATTTTCGGGATGCCCGCCCCAGTGGACCGTCACGGCGGGATCCAGCCCGGAAAGGTCCAGGGTGAAGTTGTCGCGCGCGGCCCGTTCGCTCACCTCCACCCGGCAGCCGTGACGTACCAGCAGGTTGGCCGCCGCCATGCCGGATCGCCCCAGGCCCGCCACGAGGACAGGCCCGCCCTGTTCGATGATCCCGCCCATGGGGTCTCTTCGGTCTCTCAAGCTCACGCCGGCGCCTACCTCAGCTTCAGGGTGCTCAGGGAGATGAGCACCAGGATAATGGAGATGATCCAGAACCGGACGATGATCTTGGGTTCCGGCCACCCCTTCTTCTCGAAATGGTGATGGAGCGGGGCCATGAGAAAGACCCTTTTGCCGAACAGGCGGAAGCTGATGACCTGGATGATGACGCTCAGGGTCTCCAGGACGAACAGCCCCCCTACCAGGACCAGGAGGATCTCGTGCTTCCCGATGACGGCCAGCACGCCCAGGGCGCTACCGAGGGACAGGGAACCGATGTCCCCCATGAACACCTGGGCCGGGTAGGTGTTGAACCACAGGAACCCGAGGCTGGCTCCCACCATGGCCCCCGCGAAGATCGCCAGTTCACCCGCCTCGGGCACGAAAACGATCTGGAGATACTCGGCGAACCTGGCGTGGCCCGTCAGGTAGACGAGCAGGGCGAAGGCCGCCGAAGCGAACATCACCGGGCCGATGGCAAGGCCGTCGAGCCCATCCGTCAGGTTCACTCCGTTGGAGGTGCCGATGATGACCAGGACCACGAAGGGAATATAGATCCAGCCGAGGTCGATCAGGGCCTCCTTGAAGAAGGGCAGCTGCAGGAAGTGGCCCCACTTGCCCGTGGGATAGGCGTAAAGGTAAAAGCCTATGAGGGCAGCCAGGACCAGCTGCGCCGTGAACTTGGTCCTGATGGCCAGCCCCTTTTTCTTCCTGCCGTAGAGCTTGAGCATGTCGTCCGCGAGGCCCAGCAGCCCGAACCCGGTAAAGGTCAGCAGGACCACCCACACCATGCGGTTGGAAAGGTCCGCCCACAGGAGGGTCGAAAAGACGATGGCCAGGAAGATGAGCAGCCCGCCCATGGTGGGGACCCCCGCCTTGAGGACGTGTCCTTCGGGCAGGTACTCCCGGACGTAGTTGCCGGGCTGGACGGTTTTCAGGCGGCCGATGATCCAGGGACCCAGGATGAAGCTCAGTCCGAGGGCGGTCAGCACCGAAAGGGCGGTCCGGAAAGTGATGTACCGGAACACGTCGAACCCGGGGTCGACCGCCCTTAAGCTGGTGAACAGTTTATAGAGCAACTCAGATGCCTCCCGATCCGGCCAGCGCCCCGTTGTCCCCGCTGCCGACAAACGGCTCCATGACCTCTTCGACCCTGGCCGCCCTTGATCCCTTGAACAGGACCCATACACCGCTCGTCAGCAGCGGTTCGACGGCCTTGACCGCCTCTCCGATGGTGCCGCATTCCATCACCCGTGAACGCTCCATGGAGCCGCGCAAGGCCCCTTCCACGATCAGGGGAGCGACCTCGCCTACAGCGATGAGGTAATCGATACCCATCCGGGCGGCTTTGAGCCCCACGAGGCGGTGGCCCTCTTCGTGGTAAGCCCCCAGTTCCTTCATCTCCCCGAGAACGGCCACCGTCACCCCCTCGCTGCTCAGACGGGCCAGGTTCGCCAGGGCCGTCTCCACTGACAACGGGTTGGCGTTGTAGGTGTCGTCGATAAAGCGCACTCCCGGCATGGGGGAGATGATCCCGCCGCGCTGCCGGGCCGGCCTCCATCCAGCCAGCCCGCCGGCCACCTGCTCTATCGGGATCCCCAGGGGGAGGACACCGGCCGCCGCAGCCAGCGCGTTCTCTACGAAGTGGACGCCGAAGGCACAAAGCCGCACCCGCTCGCTCCCCGAGGGGCTCACCAGGGTGAAGGCGCTCTCACATTCCGAAATAACCAGGTCTTTCCCCCGCACCTCCCCCGTGCCGATACCGTACGTAACGACCCTGCACGCCGCCCTTGCCGGGACCGACGCCTGGTTGGGATCCCCGGCGTTGACGGCACACCATCCGTCCCCCGGAAGGGCATCCAGGATCGACAGCTTTTCAGCCAGCAGCGTCTCGTGGTCCCCGAACCCTTCGAGGTGGGCCCAGCCGATCCGCGTCAGGATCGCCCCTTCCGGCCCGAGGATCGACGCCAGCTGCCTGATCTCCCCCGGCATGTTGGTCCCGATCTCCAGCACTGCGTAACGGTGGAAATCGGCCATCTCCAGGATGGAAAGGGGGAGCCCTATGTGGTTGTTCAGGTTCCCGATGTTCTTCAGGCACGGTCCCGCTGTCCCCAGCACGGCCGCCGTCATCTCCTTGGTCGTCGTCTTCCCCGCGCTGCCCACCACCGCCAGGGCCGGCATCGGGTGGCGGACACGCCACAGGGCGGCGAGGCCCTGGAGCGCCTTTACCGTATCGTCCACCACCACGAGGGGTATGGGGGCCATCATCCCGGCATTCATGGGAAACCGGCGATCCACCACGGCCAGGACCGCTCCTGCTTTCCACGCATCCTTGAGGTGGTCGTGACCGTCGTGCTTCTCGCCCCTCAGGGCGAAGAACACCTCGCCCGGGGCAACGGTCCGGCTGTCCGTCGATATCCCCGTGTACATTTCGGGCCCCACGGCGCTGGTGATCAGGGCGCCCCCTGTCCCCCTGAGGATATCCCTGAGGTGAAAACGGATCACGACGTTCCCCCGGCAGCCTTCCCGATGGCGTGGGAAAGTTCGTCCACGTCGGAGAAGGGCAGAACGCGCTGGCCGATGATCTGGTAGTTCTCGTGACCCTTGCCGGCAACCACCACCATGTCCCCTTCCCTGGCCTCCGCCACCGCCATTGCGATGGCCTCTCTTCTGTCCTCGACCCTCACGACCTTGCCGGCGGGATGAGCCAGGCCCTCCATGATGTCGTCGATGATGGCCGACGGGTCCTCGCTCCTGGGGTTGTCGGAGGTCACGTAGACGACGTCTCCGAGGCGCCCTGCGGCTTCTCCCATGAGGGGCCGTTTGCTCCTGTCCCTGTCCCCGCCGCAGCCGAACACCACGAGGACCCTTCCAGCGGTGAGCTTCCTGGTGTTTGCCAGGAGGTTCTCCAGGGCATCCGGTGTGTGGGCGTAGTCCACGATGGCCGCCCAGGGCTGCCCTCGATCCACCTTTTCGAACCTTCCAGGGACGTTTCCCACCACGGCCAGCCCCCGCCCGATCTGTTCACTGGTAAGGCCGAGGAGACCGCACGCCGCGGTGGCCGCCATGACGTTGTAGAGGTTGAAATCGCCCGGAAGGGACGTGTTCACCTCCACCTGTCCCCAGGGAGTCGAGAGGGTACACCTGGTGCCCCGGTCCCCTCCCCGGATCTCACCGACGGGAACGATGTCGGCATCGGCCATTCCGTAGGTCAGGACCTGTACACCGAGCTCGTCCAGAAGACGCTTCCCGTAAGTGTCGTCCCGGTTCACCACCCGGTGGCGGACTCCCGGGGTTTCGAACAGGGCCGCCTTCGCCCGGAAGTACGCCTCCATGTCCCTGTGAAAATCAAGGTGGTCACGTGTGAGGTTCGTGAAAACGGCGACCTCCAGGCTCACCCCCTGGATCCTGCTAAGTGTCAGGGCGTGAGAAGAAACTTCCATGACGCAGGCGGAACTTCCGGCCTTGACCATCCCGTCCATGAGGCCGTAAAGGTCGGGCGCCTCGGGTGTCGTTCTGGCGGCGCTGATGACCTGCCCGCCCACGAGGTACTGAACCGTTCCGATGAGTCCGGCGGAGATCCCGTTTCCCTCCAGGATGCCGTGGATTATGTAGGAGGTGGTCGTTTTGCCGTTGGTGCCCGTGATCCCCACGACCTTGAGCCTGGAGGAAGGATCGTCGAACAGGTTCCTCGAGGCCAGCGCGAGGGCCCGGCGAACGTCCCCGGCAAAAGCGTAGGTTCCCTCCACGCGGCGGTCTGCCCCCTCAGGTACGAGGAAAGCCGCGGCTCCCCTGTCGGCGGCATCCTTTATGAACCGTGTCCCGTCGAAATGTTCACCCCTGATAGCCGCGAAAAGGTCCCCGGGCGACACCCTCCTGGAGTCGTACCGGATGGAACGGACCGGGATCGACCCGTCACCGAGGATCCTGATCCCCTCGATCCCCTCCATGAGCTTTGCCAGGGTCATCATCGATGATAACCTCGAAAAAATTCTCCGCCAGCCGTTTGCGAGGCGGGGCTAATACGATCGCTTTCCACCTCATTCTCCCTCTCCCAATCATGGCGCAGTCCTGAGCAAACAAAGTGCGTCGAAGGGGAGAGGGCCGGGGTGAGGGGGGGTGTTTTCCCCCTCCCTTCAGTTCCCTCCCCCCAGGGGAGGGAAAGAATAATGAAAGAGGGCTGTTTTGAGCCCCACCCCGGCTCCCGCCTTGCGGCGGGAGCTGCCTGATGGACGTTCAGAAAGCCCATCATCCCGCTGCCCTCGGCAGAAGTTTCAGTAAAACCGCATCGCCGATGTCGACACCGGGACCCGGGTCCTGGCTCACGACCAGCCCGGTCCCGGTGACCTGGACCTTCGCGCCGGACGCTCCCAGCCTGGAAAGAGCCTCTCTCAGGGTAAGCCCCGCGAGATCGGGCATGGCCGCCGGGTCCGGCGTCTCCCGATCCTTGACGGCGTCTGCCCATCTTCCCTCGTTTTTCG
Source organism: bacterium (assembly GCA_029210545.1). Lineage (NCBI taxonomy): Bacteria > bacterium. The sequence continues at coordinate 6,919 of JARGFV010000029.1, read as the reverse complement.
CGCCATCGGGACCCTCACCTCCGTCCCTGTCGGGCGAGATGTTCAGGTACTTGAGGGTCTTGCTCACCATGTCGGCCCAGATGGGAGCCGCCACGGTACCGCCGTAGGTCTCTATCTCCGGTTCGTCCACGATCACGATAGCCGTGATCGCGGGTTTCCGGGACGGCGTGAACCCCACGAAGGAAGCGGTAAAAGTCTCCAGGGAGTAACGTCCGGCCTCGAGGTCAAACTTCTGGGCGGTGCCCGTCTTTCCCGCGACTCCGTAACCTTCGATGGCCGCCCTGGTCCCGGAACCTCCAGGTTCCGTCACCGTCTCCATCATCCGGGTCAACTTTTCTGCCGTGTCCCGGGTGATGACCCTCCTCACGATCCCAGGCCTGTTCCTGAGGATCAGTTCCCCCGTCGGCGCGGTTATCCGGTCCACGATGTAGGGGCTCAGCAGTTCGCCGCCGGTGGCGATGGCATTGACCGCGTTGACCATCTGGAGGGGGGTCACTCCAAGCCCCTGGCCGAAGGAGATGTTTGCGAGGTCCACCTGGGTCCACTCCCTGTCGCCGCGCAGGATCCCGTTTCCCTCCCCGGTGAGGAGAATCCCCGTTTTCTGTCCGAACCCGAAACCGTTCACGTACCTGCCCAGGCGTTCGGTCCCGAGCTCGAGGCCGATCTTGCTGGCCCCGATGTTGCTGGATTTCCGGATGATCCCCATGAGGGTAAGCCACGCGTGGGGTACGTGATCGTTGATCACGACGTCGGCGACCTCGAACTTCCCGTTGCCGCAGAACAGGATGTCCATCTCGTCGAAGACGTTCTCATCCAGGGCGGCCGCCACGGTGATCACCTTGAAGGTCGAGCCCGGTTCGTAAACGGAGTTGATGCTCCGGTTGCGATAACGGGACTGGCTGTAACTTGAAAAATCGTTGGGGTTGAACCCCGGGTAGCTCGCCATGGCGAGGATCCGGCCCGTGGCCGATTCGAGGATGACCGCGGCACCGGCTTTCGCCCCGGCGCCGCCGCAGCCCTCCCTGAGACTCTGCTCCACGAAAAACTGGATATTCCGGTCCAGGGTCAGTTGAACGGCGTTTCCCGCGGCGGGATGGCGCTCCCACGGATCGGCGGAAGTGAGACTTTTACCCCTGGCGTCCATATCCAGGACCCTGATCCCGTCCCCTCCGCGCAGATGCTCTTCCAGGGAGCGTTCCAGGCCTTCGAGTCCGCCGTCGGTTCCGACAAAACCCAGGACGGCACCGGCGAGATCCATATTGGGGTAGTAGCGCCTCGACTCGGTACTGATGGCCACGCCGGCGATCTCCATCTGCCGGACCTTTTCGGCGACCTCAGGCTCAACGAGCCGCTTGAGCCAGACGAAACCGCTTCCCCTGGAAAGCCGCTGCAGCAGGGCCTTCCTGTCCATCTCCAGGACCCTTGACAGTCTTCCGGCCGCGTCCGCCTTGGTTTGCACCTCTTCTCTCACCGCGTAGATGGACGGTACGGGAACGCTGATAGCCAGGGGCTGTCCGTTCCGGTCGATGATAGCGCCGCGGTACGGGGCCACCTTTTCGACCATATGGCTCTGGCGGGCAGCCCACTGGGAGAGAGCGTCCTGCTGGTAGACCTGGAGATAGAACGCCTTGGCTGCCGGCAGCACCAGCAGCAGGGGAAGAACGAATCCGAGGAAACGGATGCGCGCCCGGACATTCCCGTCCCACCGGCAGCCATTTCCATGATCCCGTCTCATGGCAGGATCCTGAGCTGCCCGGGTTCTGGCTCTCTCAATCCGAACCTGGACCGGGCCTCCCTCTCGATACGCTCCGGGCTTGAAAGCATGGCCTTTTCAATCTCCATCTCGCTCTTGAGATGGAGGAGCTCCGTCTCTTTCCTCTCGAGCTGCCTGATCTCGTAACCCATCTCGATGAAGGCCACACGCCTTAATGCCGTCATGAACACGGCACATCCGATCAGGGCGGCCAGAAGCAGGAGAAAGGCGAAATCCCGGAGGCCGCCCCTGGCGCTCAGGCGCTCGGTCTGTCTGGCTTTTGCTTCGGCGGCGACTGTCATGATTTCAGTCCACAGTTCACGATTTACAGTTCACAGTTGATATGGTCGCAAAAAGTCCAGTCGGGACTTTTCCTGGCTCATTAATGTCCTGGGGAAAGGGAAAAGCGTCGTTTTCCCTTTCCTCACAATGACTGCTGATAGATCACCAAAGTCTGTGCGAGACTTTGGCTCAACGGGAACCGAAAAGCGTGGTTTTCGGTTCCCTCACGGATCGAACACACAGCCATTGGCACTCGATCCGGGCGCCTCTCCCAGGCGCGGCAGTTTTCACGGGTCATCGATCCGGGCGCCCTTCCCAGGCGCGGCTGTTCATTGATCTGGGCGCCCCGCGCGGGGCGCGTTGATGGACTTTTTGCGGGTCCATCACCGTTAAATCGCGAATTTCAGGTTTTATTCTGGCTACTGCCTACTGGCTACTGACTACTGTTTTTTCTCGAACACTCTCAGCTTCGCGCTCCGGCTGCGGGGGTTTTCCCTGGCCTCCCGCTCCGTCGGGACGATGGGGCGCCTGGTGATCACCTTCCCCGCGCTGACAAGGCCGCACCGGCACTCGGGCATCTCCTTGGGACACCGGCACGGCTTTTCCAGTCCCTTAAACCCTCTCTTGACGATCCTGTCCTCGAGAGAATGGAAACTGATGACGGCCATCCGCCCTCCCGGCGCCAACCGCCCTACTCCTGCCGGCACTGCATCCTCGACGGCGGCCAACTCGTCGTTGACCGCGATCCTCAGAGCCTGGAAGGTGCGGGTGGCAGGGTGGATATTCCTTATCCTCCCCATACCCGGCACGGCGGCGACTATGGACGCGAGGCGCGCCGTCGTCTCGACGGGACCGGCATCCCTCGCCCTGGCGATGGCCGCGGCAATGGCTCTGCTCCGCCTCTCTTCCCCGTAGCGGAAAAGGAGATTGGCGAGATCTCGCGGATCCATCCCGTTGACCAGTTCCGATGCCGGCGATCCGCTGCCGGGATCCATTCTCATGTCAAGGGGGCCGTCATGGGTGAAAGAGAACCCCCTGTCGCCCTGATCCAGCTGCATGGACGACACACCGAGGTCGAGGATGATGCCGTCCACCACCCCGGTCCCCGTCTCGTCGAGGGCATCGCTAAGGAACCGGAAATCCCGGTGAACCAGGATCACGCGGTCGCCGTAAACCGCAAGTCGGGCGCCGGCTGCTTCCAGCGCGGCGGGATCCCGATCAAGACCGATGAGGCGGGTTCCGGAATACCTGGACAGGAGGGCATCAGCATGCCCGCCGGCGCCCACCGTGCCGTCGAGATACACTCCGCCCTGACGGATATTGAGACCCTCGAGGATCTCCTCCAGCAGGACCGGAAAGTGGCTTCCTGTTGCCTCGATTCCGGTCACGATCTACAGGCCGAAATCGGCCAGTTCGTCCGAGATATTGTCGAAGTTCTCCACCGCCTTCTTCATCTCGTCGTCCCACCTGGACTGGCTCCAGATCTCGAGGCGGTTCAGCATCCCGGCCACCACGACCTGGCGATCGAGGCCGACGGCTTCCCTGAGAGAGGGAGGGATGAGGATCCGTCCCTGGCGATCCAGTTCGCACTCGGTGGCACCGGAGTAGAAGAAGCGGAGAAAGCTCTGGACGTTGCTTTTGACAGTGGAGAGCTTGTCGGACCTGGATTCGATGGCCTCCCACTGGCCTGGCGTGTAGGCCACCAGACAATGGGGCAGATTGGTCACAACAAGGCGGCCGTCGTGCTCCTGGACAAGGATATCCCGGAACCTGGAGGGGATGCTGAGGCGTCCCTTGTCATCCAGGGCATGCTGGAATCGACCGCGGAAAGGTGCCTGGCTCATTTGCCGACTTTCCCCACTTTCTACCACTTCGCCCCACAATATACGGTCGAGGTACCCTATTGTCAAGGAAACAAACAGGTTTTCAAATGGTTATGGCGAATCACCTACATGTCCGGATTCTCCATAGGGAAGGGGAAAATGGGCCGGGAATTCCATTTTGGAACGATAATTGATGGCTTCACAAAAAGTCATCAATGCGCCCCGCGCGGGGCGCCCAGGACATTAACGAGCCAGGAAAAGTCCCGCCTGGACTTTTTGCGAATCTATCCTAATTTGATGGCTTCGCAAGAAGGTGGGGGAAGGTGGGGGAAACAGAGTTTAGAGTTTAGAGTTTAGAGTCCGAGGCTCAGTCCTCTGCACTCTGCACTGCTTCAGTTCTGCACTCCGGACTATTTTAACGAAGTTGGCCCGGAGCCGGAAAACCGGCCCCGGGCCGGGGGTGGGGTGGGGGTAAAACAAGTTTCGATCGGGCTGTCAGCCCGTTATCGTCACCTGAGGGAAGTCAGGACATCCCAGAAGAGATGGTACGCGAGAAAGTAGCCGCCGGCTGCAAACAACCAGCCCATCCCGATGAGGATTTCCCTTTTCCGATCAAAGGCTGCTGTCCTGGTTTCCATTTCATGATCCTCCGAACTCTGCTGACTGTGCGATGCGATACAAACAGATTACGGTATTGTATCTGCAACCCCGATGCCAAAAAACGGCGATTATTACATTTTTGTAACTTTCTGAAATTACATCACTTTAGTGCCCCGAATCGGGTTGTCAGTTTTTATAGGTCTGAAAAGAGTGAAAAAATTGCGTCAGAAAATGTCAGTTGGGCTGAATATCGGACCGCAGGAACTGGTTCCGGGTTCCTGGTTCTTAGTCCTTGTCTCTTATCACTTATCCCCTATCTCTTATCTCTTACCTCCCGATTACCCCTCCTTCACCCCACAGCAAAACGGGGAAGCCGCAAGGCTTCCCCGTTTTGCCATCGCCTGGGGCGAGATGGCTATGCCGTCTCTTTCGCCTCTTTCCTCTTGAGAGCCCGGCTGACCTTGAGGAGGCCGCCGGCCAGGAGGGCCACGAAGACTGTCGCGGCGCAGAAAACCATGGCGATAACCGAAAGCATTGTGATGAATTCCAGCATTTTATTTACCTCCCTAACCATCTGAACCGGGTTTCGTCTTCCGAGCTTGTGTAATATATAACAAGCTTCCCTCCCCCTGTCAAGGATTTTCTTGAGAAAATATGCACAAGGTATATTTAAAGCCAAAAGACCTGGTACTAATGGGAACTTTCACAAAGTGTATTCACAATACATACAGGGGTTGATCTCCTGCTCACCGTTCACAATCACGGTTCCAGGGGATGGATCGAGCGTTGTGGGTTGATGTCCCCCAAGGATCTCTCGCTCTTTAAACGGGAGGATTCTCCAGGTAACGGGATAATTCAGGTCTCACGTTTTTTTGCCCCACCTATCCCGCATTATTCATGATGGTGATGAGATGTCAGCAATTTGTTTGGCAAGGAAATATGCATTTTTACCTCCCAATTAGGGGATTCGACAGCTGAAGCTAGATGTCAAAACCCTTTTCTTGAAGTATTTGCCTCACCTTCAACGGAATGTGAGAAAGGAATATCGCAGACCTTTCCCGCCTTTTTTCATCATCAGGAGTCTCTGAGATGTGCAGGCGAAAGACCACGTCTCTGTTCGGTGGAAGCCATGCAGCCGGATAATCCCAACCGGGAGGCCCCTGAACCAGTTCACCCTTGGAATCGCTAGCGTGCAGAATCATGGGATAGTTTCCATATCCATTTTTAAAAATTTCCACTTTCGGGTGTTCCGCGAACCACCCGAAAAGGAGCAGCTTGAAATAAAGGCGCCGGGGGATCCTGAACCTGCCCTTTCCATCCGTCCAGGTTGCAAAATAATTCAGGAAAGCAGAGCTCGGTCCGCCCGGACTTCCAATCTCAAACTCATATATAGCTATAACCTGCGCCTTCTCGATAGGCCTGCCAGTTTCACTGTCAACTACAAGGCCACGGTATTCTGGGTATAGCCGCATGATGTTCATGAACGGGACCGCCCAGAAAACCCCAACCAATGAGGCCAGGATGAGCGAATTTCTGATGTATTTTTTGGCCTTTGGATTCATCAGTACTCCCTGATCCGCCAGATCCCATCAAGGTCTCTCTGGAAAAAGATGGAGTGGGCGATGGGACGGAAGGCACGTATTGTCGCCAGGTGCCCAGGTAAATTTGAATATTTATGTATTGTCTATTCAATCCCAATCCAGGTCGTCTGCCGTGATCCATCGTCCAGGAGAACGATCAGCTTCCACACTCCGCGCTCTAAATCACTTGCGTCCATCAAATAAATATATTCTTCCTTTTCAGGATCGAAGCGGAAGGTGTTGCCATCGTTTTTTCCTGATGCAGGCCTGGCATCGAATGGCTCCCCGAAAGGCTTCATGGAAAAAATCCTTTGAACGTGAAGTCTGGCCTTGATATCGTTGGCTGGTTTACCATCCCGGCGGGAGAGTGTAAATGCTACCGGCACTGAAGTTCTACGATTAAAAACGTTAATTTCACGTTTTTCTGATGAACTTTTGAATCCTCCAAAAAAATATGTCGCCGGTATTACGCTATTTACAGAACCAACCTCCGGTGAGTATTGAATCTGATATATATACTCTCTTCCCGGTTTGATAATGCCTTCGAAATCAAATGCTTGTTTGTTCTTTGTTCCACTACGGTTTATCAGGGTAAAATTAACTCCAAATTGTCCTTCGGTAATGCCTATAGTATGAGTTTCAAAGATGCCTGATACGGGACTTTTTATGAGCAACACGTAATATGGTGTTGCTTTCTCAACGCTCTCATCACCGAAACCAGAATGGGGAATCTCTACTAAAATTCTTCCCGATAATGGATCCATTCCGGTACGATTACCCGCAGGATCAACAGTGAAAAAGCCGCATCGACCTCCTGGAGAAGTATCGACGCCGATGCGGCTGTAATCCCATGTATCACTGAATCCAGATGCACTAACTGT
>JARGFV010000028.1 GCA_029210545.1 bacterium | reverse complement strand
TCGATCAAGCTGCCCTCATCATCTAGGATGGTATCTTCAAAGTGCTCTGAAATCCGGGGGGGACCTTCCCATAATGCCACTTAGACCGGAGAAAATATTAAGGACGACAATCCTGCTGTGTGCGGGTCTTGTTATGGTCTGCCTTCCCTGCGGGTGCGAGAGGACCGTCGAAGAAGAGGTGATAAGGCCCATCGAGCGAATGTATGACCAGAAGGACGCGGCCGCCCTGGAAGCGGCCGTATCCAATGTCCGCCAGGTTCGGGCTGCCCTGATGAGGTATCCGGTAACATCCGCGGACAACGAATACCCCAATGACGCACAAGTGTACAGCTACGATACGTTAAGAGAAGTCCTCGCGCCGGAAAGCCTTCCGCCCGGAAGGTGGTTTTTACGTTTTGCTGCCAAAGTATCCTGACACCCGGTTGCCGGATCTATGGATGCTCAGGCAATACAGTACTTGACTGTTAAAGGGGAGAAGTCTGATGGAACTTCAAAAAATCCCTCCCAGGCTTCCGGCGTACCCGGTCAATTCCACGTACCCGGCCCCGGTGACTTCCCTTTCCCCTGACCGCCCCTCTACCCGGACTGCCCCTTCCCAGTAGGTGATTCCGGCCGTTCCCCGGGTGGTGAGTTCCTGGTCCTTGACCAGGGGCGACACGTCGATGTTAAGGCCGGCTTTGGGGATGCGGATCTTCCACCCGGCGGGGTAGGCGCCGCCGCTGGCCGGGCTCTTCCATTTTTCCACCACCTCGACACTGAAATCCGCAAGGGCCAGATGCTCTGCCGACCCGTCGGCGGTGACGAGGGTTCCCGAGGAAGCCGGTTCGACCGAGCCGTCGGTCCTCCTGATCCGGTAGAGCATGATCTCGGTGCCGTCTGCAAGGTGCAGGCTGAACCAGTCCCATCCCTCCTGGCCGGCGGTCAGCTGGTTGGACCCAAACTCGTGGTCGAACCAGCTTTTCCCGCTGACCTCGAATTCCTCCTCCCCGGCAACCCTGACCGACCCGGTGGTCCGCAGGTCGGTGATGGAGGTGTACCAGGAGGCCTGGCCGTGTGCGGGGCCCTTGGCGCTCAAGCCGCCTTCGCCGTGGAGCACGGGAGGCTTGCCGGGTGTCAGGACAAGATCGATCTCCATCTCCCCGGACCGGGCCGCGAGGGCGATGGAGCCGTCCTCCATGACGGCTCTCCAGTCCAGGAGCCAGACCTCGAGTTCCCCTTCCTTTGCGCCCGCGAGACCCGGGCCAGCCCTGGAGGTTCTCTCGTCCCAGGAGAACCGCTTCCCCTGCACGTCGGTGACGGCCAGGTGGGCGAGGTACAGGTCGCGCACGGACCAGGGGTTTTCGGGCAGCGCCGCCTCTGTGGCCAGCCCCATGCGGAAAAAGGTCAGCTGGTACCCCCATTGCCGCCCCCCGGGGGAGACCAGGTTGCCGGTGAAGTACCACCACTCGGTCTGAAAATCCGGGTGGGACCCGTGGTCGGCGGGAAAGGACCAGGACCTTACGCCTGCCGCTTCCCGCCACCCGTCAAATCCCTCGCCGGCCGCGAACGGGGGCGCTGCAAGTCCGGCCAGGAGGAGGCAGACCCCAACGGCGGCGGTCCGGGGAAAGATCTTCAGCAATTTCTACTCCTCCCTGATCTGGAGCTGAGGGTAGGTCCTCACGACCCGGATCATGGGAAAGACGGCGGCCCCCGCGCTGGCGGAAAGAGCGATCACCGCGGCGGTGAGGTAGGGGACGGCGTCGAAGTAGTAGAAGATCGTCCAGTTGAAACTCTGGACGTTGATAACCCGGATCAGGATGAAGGTGATGGCCGTCCCCGCCACGGCGCTCAGGATGAACCCGGCCAGGCCCATGCCCAGGCCCTCCAGGAGAGTCATGAGGGCCACTTCCCGGCCCGTCAGGCCGAGGGCGCGGTAGATCCCGAACTCCTTGCGCCTTTCCATGAACAGAGTGAGCAGGGCCCCGGTGATCCCGAAGAAGGCAACGATGACGGCGATGGCCCGCATGGAGTGGGTGATGGTGAAGGTCGCGTCGAAGATGCCCAGGATCTTCTCCTCGAAACCGGTCCTGTCGGCGACGATCATACCGGCACCCCGGGCCAGGTCCCGGACCCTCTCCCCGGTCCCGGCCGGACGGTTCCCTTCGGGTTCGAGGAACACGGCCAGGGTATCGATGGCAGGGTCCCCGAACAGCTCGAGGAAGCTTTCGCGGGACATCATAACGAGACCGTGCTCGGTCGTGTAGTCGTAAAAGATCGCGGAGATGGCGAAGGAACGTTCGCCCGCCTTGCCGGTGAGGGTGACCTCCCCGCCGGGACCCAGGCCGAAACGCCTGTAAAAACTCTCCGAGACAATGGCGCCACCCGCCTTGACGTCCTTCCAGGCGAGGTCGTCACCCCTGTACCAGGCGAACCTCGCGAACCTGTAGAGGACGTCGGGGTCGAGGGCCACCACGTGGATGATGGTGTCGCGGTAGGAGACGGTGAAATTCTGGTAGGGGTCTACGCCGCCCACGCCCGGCAGGCGGGCCAGTTCCGGGTAAAGCTCCAGGGGGATCTGGCCTCCCGTCGGGGCCTGGATGTAGTAATCGGCCCGGATCTGCCCCTCCATCCACCAGATCAGGGTCCGGCGGAAGCTGCCGATCATGCTCCCCAGTCCCACCAGGAGGGAGAGGGCGATGCCGAAAGCCGCCACGGCCACCGCTGTTCTGCCCAGGCTGCGGCGCACGTTCCCCGCCGCGATGGGCCCGATGGGCCCGGCAAAGGTCCTGAGGAGCATTTTCCAGGCCGGGGAGGACACGATGAGGAGCACCCCGCACATGAAACTCAGGCCCAGGATCACCCCGAAGGCCCCGATGTAGCCTGTCGTGATGGAATTGGAGCCGGCCAGGACCAGGACACTTGCCGCGGTCAGGACGAGACCCGCGGCGGCGGTCCACCATGCGGTCCGGTCCTGGCAGACCTGGGGAACGCGGCCGGTCAGGGCTTTCACCGGGTCCTCAACCGACAGCCGGAAGAGGGAAAAGGCCCCCCCGAGGAGGGAAGCCAGCAGGCCCAGCCCGGCGCCGGACAGGGGGATGGACCAGGACCACCGGGGGGGGAGGGGGCGAAGGAAAAAGTAGAGGCGGTTGATGGTATCGCCGACGATCCCCGTGAGGAAGTGGGCCAGGGCGAACCCCAGCACCCCGCCGGCCGCCCCGCCCAGGGCGCCGAGGAGGGAGATCTCGGCTGTCACCGCCGCCACGATCTCCAGGCGGGTGGCGCCCAGGCTCCGGAGAACCCCGACGCTCTTCCTGCGGCTGATGACGCTGAACATGGAGGTGTTGTAGACGAGGAAGACCCCCACCATGAGGGCGAGGAGGGACATGGCCTCCAGGTTCATGCGGAAGGCGCGGAGCATCTCCTCGAACACGGCCTGGCGTTCACCCTGGGAGGCCACCTGGTAGCCCCGGGAGGACCACGAGGCGGCAAAGGCCGGCGGGTCCTCGAGGATGAGGTCTACGCGGTCGATCTTTCCCGCCGCCCCGAAGAACTCCTGGGCGTGGGCGATGTCCATCAGGATGATCGGTTCGCCCACCGGGTGGGTGAAGGTCCCCAGCACCTTCAGGACGCCGTTGCCGGTGACGAGGGGAGTGCCGGGGCCGGCGCCCAGGCTCTGCGCCAGGCGGCTTTCCAGGATCGCCGTGTTCTTTTCCAGCAGGAGGTCCAGGACGACGCTTTCCTCCCAATCGCCCGGTTCCGCCGAAAAGACGAGGTCCGGCCTCACCGCGTGATCCAGGAAGGGGTCGAGGCCCAGGACCCTGACGGAGGAGCCGTCGGCGAGGCCCAGCTGCCGGTCCAGGACCGGGGCGAAGGCGGTGACTCCGGGATCGGCCATGAGCTCGGTCAGGACCGATTCGGGCATGGGGCCGACGGGCAGGCTGAGAGCGTGGGTCGAACTTCCCTGGAGGAACCGGACCGCTTTCCGGAAGCTGGTGAGGGCGGTGTCCGACGCGAGGAGCATCCCCACGACGGCCGCCACCCCGCAGGCGACGCCGGCGAGCTGGAACAGGGTCAGGGACCGCCGCCTGAAAAGGGAACGCAAAAAGGAGCGAAGGACGATGGTCACGGAAGGTCCCGGGCAGAAGGGCCCCCGGTGATGCGGCCGTCAGTCATGGTCAGGACGCGGTCGGAGATCCGCGAAACACGCTCGCTGTGGGTGGCCAGGATGAGGGTGGTGCCTGTGTTCCGGACCATCCCCTCGAGGAGGGCCAGGACCTGATCCCCGGTCTCGGTGTCCAGGTTTCCCGTGGGCTCGTCGGCCAGTATGAGGGCAGGGTCCTTGACGATGGCCCTGGCGATGGCGACCCGCTGCTGCTCTCCCCCGGAAAGTTCGTGGGGGTACCGGCCCTCCTTCCCGGAAAGACCCACCTGTTCCAGTGTGATGCGGGCGCGGGCCTTGTCCCGGCCCAGCATCTCCAGGGGAAGGGAGACGTTCTCCAGGGCCGTCAGGGTGGGGATGAGGTTGAAGAACTGGAAAACAAAGCCGAGGCGGGAGCGCCTCAGCTGCGTGCGCCCGGATTCCGGCAGGTCGTGGATGTCCCGGCCCTCGAGGATGATAGCCCCCCGGGTGGGGCTGTCCAGTCCCGCGATGAGGTTAAGGAGGGTGGATTTTCCCGAGCCGCTCTTCCCGAAGATGGCAACGATCTCCCCCTGCCGGACCTCCAGGTCGAGTCCCCGGAGGGCCGACGTCTCCCCGCACTCCTGGCCGTCGTAGCACTTCCAGAGCTGTTCGATGCGGATGATGGCGTCCAACGGTTTTCTCCTTGCGGTGTCCGGCTGTGCAGGCAAAGGGCCGGCTCGGGCCGGGAGTTATCGTAATAGTATTCGTAACAGGAGCAGGAATAGCGGCAGGAAGGTTCAGGCGCACACCGCAAAACCCCTGAAAGCATCCACCGCAGGGTACGCAAAGTTTCGCGAAGGAGGTCAAAATTAAACCTTTCTGTTTTAACTTCGCGTAACTTTTTTTATTTTGCGGTTAACCCGCTCTTGCCGCTTTCACAGGACCCGGGATTGCTTCCTGATGTAATCAACTTCGTTAATCTTCCCCTCCCTCCTAGGAGCCTGTCGGAGAACCCCATGCAGGCTCCTGGATATAGTTTTTCGGAAGTAGCATTTAGCCCGAAAAAAACAAATACATGGCACATTTGGTAATTCACCGGAGTTATTTACCGGTTTAATGCTCTTGTTTTCAAGAAAAGACCCAAAAAAGGGCTTTCCGAAAAACCTATAGCAGCGTGTCAAGAGGTTTTCCGACACGCTGCTAGCCCGACGAAGCTCTATGCGAAGGCGGCTGAGGGGAGGGGATTGAGGGGAGGGTGACCCACCCCCTCACCCCGACCCTCTCCCCTTCGACGCACTTTGTTTGCTCAGGACTGCGCCACGGAGGGGAGAGGGAGAATAATGAAACTGACTATTTCAGCAGTTCTCAATGATAAGCTTTACCCAAAGTCCAGCCCTTCTCCGTGTCACTTCCGTCTACGTCCTTCGGACTTCCGTCTTCGTTCTTGGGGCGTCGCTTGCAGCTTCCGTCGCCGCCTGTGGCTATGACGTGACAAGATGCCCTCACAAGTCGAACTTCGCCGTGACAAGTCGCCGTGACAAGCCGATTTTCTCCGTGGTGAATGTTTTTGAAGTTCTCACCTCTCCACCGAAATGTGGGCACCAGGTACGCATTTCTTCGATGAACCTAATTACTATTACTATTCTCCTGATTTTCTACAGACACGGTCGGCAGCAGCACCCACATCCTGAGGGGCTGTTTCATCCTGCCCGCCTGGAGGCCGGCGTCGTCCCCCATCCCCCAGAAGAAGTCGGCCCGCACCGGCCCCTTGATCGCCCCGCCGGTGTCCTGGGCCACCATCAGCCTGTAGAGGGGGCGGTCGGTGTTGGGCCAGGTGGTCGCCAGGAAGACCGGGGCGCCGAGGGGGGTGTAGCGGCGGTCGACGGCGACGCTGCGCCCCGGGGTAAGGGGCACGCCGAGGGCGCCCGGGGGGGTTCCGGTATCTCCGGGCGATTCCCGGAAGAAGACGTAGCTCGGGTTGGTGTTGAGGAGGTCGCTGACCTGGTCCGGGTTGTCCCGGGCCCACGCCTTGATGTTCTGCATGGACATCTCGTCGCGTGTCATGATCCCCCGCTGGATCAGCCACTGGCTCACCGACCGGAAAGGATGGCCGTTCTGGTCGGCGTAGTTGACCATGGACCAGCTGCCATCCTCGAAGTGGATGAGGCCCGACCCCTGGATGTGCAGGAAGAAAAGCTCCACCGGGTCGTCCACCCAGAGCAACTCCTGCCCCGAGAGGGGACGACGGTCCCCCTCGATGGCCGCCCGGTCCCAGTAGGGGAGCACCCGGCGCTCGGCGAGTCGGCCCCTCAGCCGGTAGCCGGCCAACTCCGGATAGGCATCGCCCAGGTCGATGACCAGGAGGTCGTCGGGACGGCGATAGAGGGGGTAGGGGTAGTCCGGGGACGGCTCCCGGCTGCCCCGCAGGTCCGGAACGTAGTAGCCGGTGGCAAGGCCGATCGGGCTGCCGTCGGGCTGGCGCAGCTGATAGGGAGTGAAATTGTCCTCGAAAAAGGCCCGGAGTTCCGATCCCGAGCTGCCTTCAAGGGCGGGGGCCCCGGAACAGACCTTCTGCCATTGAGGGCGCTGACCCAGGGCGATGCAGCTGTTGAGGAAGGCGTCCAGGACAAGTCCGGGACCGTGCTCCTGCCAGCCCTCGATCCTGTTCCAATCCACAGGCGCCAGCGGGGTCGATGGCAGCGGTGTCGGCGGTGGGGGCCCGGGACGCCGCGGCAGGGAGCACGAGGCGATCAGCACAAAGACCAGGGGAACACAAAGGAGCTTTCCTGTACGTTTCAGCATGAGGATTACATTAATCCCTTGGCAGGCGGCGGTCAATCGCCAGGCAGCGATTATTCTCTTGCTATTACCGGGTATCAGCGTACAGTCACTAGTGCTGATGGAATTTCCCATCGGCTTACTAGAAAATGTAGGTGCGGAAAAGCTTGATGGAGCACGTTCAACGGTCCTGGGCTCAAAGCTGCAGGGCTTTTTTTTGGATGAACCGGAAAAAGCTGATCCAAAAGCTACAGAAAAGAAGGAAGAAGGAGAAGTAAAATGGCAGAAGGAACAGTCAAGTGGTTCAGCGACGCAAAAGGTTTCGGTTTCATCGAGCAGGCTGACGGCCCGGATGTTTTCGCGCATTTCTCGGCGATCCAGGGTGACGGCTTCAAGACCCTCAACGAGGGTCAGCGCGTAACCTTCGAGGTCACGGACGGCCCCAAGGGCCCCCAGGCTTCCAATATCCAGGGTGCGTAAGCCTTTACGCTAAAGACCACAAAAAGCCCCGTCGGCGATAACGCCGGCGGGGCTTTTTTTTTGAAGTCCCGCTGGTGCCAGCTGAACATCTGGTGTGAGTTAAGCGTGTTTGCGTGGAGCGGCAGGTCCCCCCTTTCACGCTTTACGCACATACGCACTTACGAAAACGGCCAACCCTCCTCCCCTTGTCCGCCATCTTGTCCGACGAAGCTTCATGCGAAGTCGGAAGCCTTGGCGACGGCGGATCCTCCCTGCATTTTTTCCGACACCGTGGAAAATTTAAATGGGACCATGTACAAGGTTATGGGACAAGGGACAATGAATCGTGTCTGCCTGTATCCCGCACCTTGTATCCCGTATCTTTTATCTCGTACCTTTTTAATGAGGAGAACCCATGCGTATCGACACCAGGTGCGTTCACTCCGGCACCATCGCCGATGAGATTACCGGGGGGCTGAACACCCCCATCTACCCCTCGTCGGCCTTCGAATACCTGGATTTAGAAGAGGCGGTCTATCCCAGGTATTTCAACACCCCGAACCAGAAGGCGGTCGTGGAGAAGCTCTGCGAGCTGGAAGGCGCCGAGGCCGGCTTCGTTTTCTCTTCGGGGATGGCGGCCATAAGCTCGGTCCTCCTCTCGTTCCTGAAGGCCGGTGACCACGCCGTGCTGCAGGACGAGATCTACGGCGGCAGCCACGCCTTCGTACAGAAGTTTTTCCAGCGGTTCGGGATAGCGTGCACCTTTGCCGCCACCAGCGCCCAGGCCATGGAAACCGCCATCAGGCCGGAAACGAAGGTGATCTTCATCGAGACCCCTACCAACCCCCTGCTCAACGTCATCGATATCCGGGCGGTTGCCGACGTGGCCAGGCGCAACAACTGCATCTCGATCATTGACAGCACCTTCGCGACCCCCATCCTTCAAAACCCCATCGAGCACGGGATGGATGTCGTGGTCCACAGCGGAACCAAGTACCTGGGCGGCCACAGCGATCTGTCGTGCGGGGCCGCCTTGACACGTTCGGAACTGGCGTCGAAGATCAGGGCCGCCGTCCTCAATTTCGGGGGCAACATCAACGCCTTGACCTGCTACCTCCTTGAGAGGAGCTTAAAGACCCTGGCCATCCGTGTCAGGCAGCAGACCGAAAACGCCCTTGCCCTGGCAAAGTTCCTGGACGATCAGCCTTTTGTCAGCAAGGTCAACTATCCCGGCCTTGCCCATCATCCCGGGCATGCCGTCGCCGGCAGGCAGATGAAGGGGTTCGGGGCCATGCTCTCCTTCGAACTGGACCTTCACGGTTCTTCGCCGGACCTTACGGTGGACGGTTTCCTGAAAAATCTGAAGCTGGTCAGGCCTGCCGTCAGCCTTGGAGGGGTGGAGAGCACCATCTGTGATCCGGTGAGGACCTCCCACGCCAAGATGTCCCCCGAGGCGCGGGCCAGGCAGGGGATCAGGGACAACCTGCTGCGCCTTTCGGTGGGGATCGAGAACGTGGAAGACCTTATGGAGGATATCAGCCAGGCCGCCGGGGGATGATCTCAAATCTCAGATCTCAAATCTCAGATCTCAGATCGACCTTGACACGGGAAAAAACGAAGGAAATCCACAGGGAGTCAGGAAAGGGAAGCTCTCGACAGGCCTGTCTCAACTGCGGCCGGGAAGGGCATGACCCGGACGCCGCCTTCTGCAAGTTCTGCGGTGAGGATCTTGGTTCCTGAGTGTCCCGGGGAAATGGGCTCGGCGCTGTCTGACTCGTCTCAGCCGATAACTGGATGGACGCCGTTCCCGCCGCGAAGGAGCCTGTAGCCTGCGTGGTCGAATGCGACCTGTGCGGCGCCTGCGAGCAGGGGATCCTCTAAACCGACTTCATGGGGGATCTTGCCGGTTCACCGGTCAGCGCCCTTATTGCCGTGACAAGTCCGTCTTCGTCGGAAAGGGAAAAGCGTCGTTTTCCCTTTCCTTACAAATCAATGACTTACGGAGTGAGTCATTGATTTGGGCGCCCCGCGCGGGGCGCTTTGATGGACTTTTTGCGAGTCCATCAAACATGGGGGTGTTTCAGGATTCCTTTCCGCCGGATAATTGCATGATTGACTTTCTGCGAATCCGTCATAGTCGGACTCCTTTAATATCCTGATCGGTGGGCAACAGTCAAAAGTCAACCCGCCCGGGGAAATTGGGGTACAATATATATGGACTTTCTGCGACTCCATCAATACGACATCAAGCCCGACCCGAAGGGAGTCTGAACAGGGTCGGCCGGTAAACGGCCTTCTCATCCCGGAAAGACGGAGACT
Source organism: bacterium (assembly GCA_029210545.1). NCBI lineage: Bacteria > bacterium. The sequence goes on along the minus strand of JARGFV010000028.1, from coordinate 17,174 downwards.
TAACATGGATCCCAGACCACCCAGGGCCGTCTTCATCGAACCCAGGCCCCCTGACCCCCACATCTTTTCCCTGTATGCCCTGCCACGCCTCGGCGGAGTGCTCCTTGCCACCTTGCTTCGCGAAAGAGGCTGGGAAGTCACGGTCTTCGTCGAGGAGGTTGCTCCGGTGAATTTCGACGAGGTCCTGCGGGCGGACATGGTGGGAATCTCCACCATCACTTCCACCGCCCCCCGGTCCTATGCCCTCGCGAGGGAGATCCGCCGGTCAGGGGTCCCGGTGGTGCTGGGGGGGCCCCACGTGACGTTTCTTCCCGAGGAAGGACTCGAGCACGCCGACTTGGTCGTCCGGGGGGAGGGAGAACAGCCGATCCTCGCCCTTGCGGACTATTTCATGGGCGGGGGCGGCCTGGATTCGGCGCCGGGCCTCTCTTACCGGGACGGTGACCGTATCGTCCACAACCCCCTGCCTGACGAACCGGTGAATTTCGGGGATCTGCCCGCTCCGGACCTGTCGCTCATCCACGGTTACGTCAACAGGGACTCCCTGTTCAGCAGGGTGGTTCCCATCCAGACCACCCGCGGGTGCCAGTACCGGTGCAACTTCTGTTCGGTTACCGCCATGTTCGGCCGCAAGCTGCGCAAACGGAGCCCCGCCGGCGTCGTAGCGGAACTGGAGAAGTACCGTGACACAAAGGCCCTGGCTTTTTTTTACGACGACAACTTTACCGCCAGCCTCGAGCACGCCCGGGGTGTGTGCCGATCCATTGTCGAAGCCGGGCTGAAACTGACCTGGAGCGCCCAGGCGAGGCTGGAGGTCGCCCGCGATCCAGGCCTCCTGGCCCTCATGTACGAGGCAGGGTGCCGGACGCTGTTTATCGGGTTCGAGTCGGTGAACCCGGCGGCCCTCCTCGAGAGCGGCAAGTCCCAATCCGCGGACGAGATGGCCCGGGCCGTCCGGACCATCCGTGGAGCGGGTATCGAGGTCCATGGGATGTTTATCTTCGGTTTCGATTCCGACAGGGCACCCGACCTCGCGGCTACGCTGCGCTTTGCCAGGAAGGTCCCCATCACGACGGCCCAGTTCCTTCTCCTGACACCTTTCCCCGGGACGGCCCTCTTCGACCGGCTCAAGGGCGAGGACCGTCTCCTTTCCACCGACTGGAACCTTTATGACGGCCATCATGTCGTATTCGATCCGTTGAACCTGAAACCGAAAAGCCTTCAGAAGACCCAGATCGTCGCGCACTGGCGGTTCTACTCCAGGTTCCGAAGCCTGGTGAACCTGGCAAAGCTGAAGTTTACCCGCACCGCCATCTATATTTATGCAAGGAGGATCAACGCCAGGTGGAATCGCCGGAACCGTGCCTACCTGAAGGTGCTGGATGGGATGTCCACGAGCGGTCCGTCGGCCCTCATGATCCACCTGCCCCGGAGCTTTGCCGACGTAACCATGGCGGCGGAGCGGGCACGCAGCCGTCAGGGTGGAAGAGCGGACGCGGGGACCCGCCTTTGCTGAAGCTACGGCGTGGCAAGCACGGTGACAAGGTGAAGCGGGGGAAAGAGCGGGGCGGGAGTGCACGGGTGCACAGGTGCAGGAAGCCACTCAAGGCCCTCTCTGCGCCTGATGCCCTGGTCTGCTGCACCTCATGCACCGGGTTGTCCTTGACCACACCATCATGATGCCGGAAACGATATCTTCAGGAGGCCCGCCGGGCCTGTTGCAGTTCTTCCTCGCCGCGGGGGTGGCCCTTGCCGCCGCGGCCCCCATCGGTCCCATCAGCATCCTGACCATCCAGCGCGCCATGTCCCTGGGGTTTTGGCGGGCTTTCGGGCCCACCCTGGGAGCGGTGGCCGGCGACGGCATTTTCGGGGTCATCGCGGCACTGGGCTCCGGGTACCTTTCTGCGGCTGTCATGGGAGGCCGGCTCTGGCTCAGGCTCATCGCCAGCGTCATCCTCATCGTCATGGGCCTGAGGCTTTACACCCGTTACAGGATGGAAAGGACAGAGTTGAAGGAAAGTTTCGGGCCTGTCCAGCTGGGGCTGCTCAACTTCACCCTGGTTCTTTCCAACCCCCTTACCCTCGGTTTTTACCTTGGAGCCTTTGCCATGCTGGGGCTCAGTTCCCCGCGCCTTTTTGCCTGGCAGTCCTTCGTGATGGTCGCGGGGATCGTATTCGGGGCCCTGGTGTGGTTCACTCTCATCTGCGCCGCGGCTGGAAAGTTCCGCATGAAGGTGGGGGACGGGCTGCTCCAGAGGGTCCGGGCGGGAGTGGGCGTTCTCTTCGTGTTGCTTGGTCTTTACACGGCGGTTTCGGTTCTGCTGGGAAGATAGGATGCCGCAGGCATCTACCTGACAAAAACGAATCCCACGACAAAGACGAGCACGGCGAGGACCGCGCCGGCAAAAAACGGCCCGGTGATCCCCCACAGCGTAAACGCGAGCCCCATCACCAGTGGTCCCAGGGTCTGCCCCAGGCGCAGGACGGTTCCGTTGACCGACATGAGGACGCCCCTGTGCTCCATGGGCGCGTACCCGGCCATGAGGGACATGATGCAGGGGATATTCATGCCGTGGCCGAGGCCGAAGATGAAAGAGGAGACCAGGTAGAACTCGAGACTGGGGGCGACAGGGATGATGGCGAGGGCCGCGCCGTAAAAGAGGAAGGAGATCTTTATCAGGCTCGCCTCGGAGAACGTTCTCGTCAGCCTTCCCAGCTGGGTGGAGGTGATGCCCGTGGTTATGGACATGCACGACATGATGAGCCCGATGGCCAGGGTCGACGCACCGAAACGCCGGGACGCGAGGAGGGGAAAGAAGGTCAGCAGGGAGCCGTAGAGGATAATGAAGGTGGCCACGCTGACCATGAAAACACCGATGACCCGCCGGTTAGCCAGGATCACCCCGGCGCCCTTCAGGTATTCACTTAACCCCTGTTTCCGGGAAGGTTCCGGCGTGTCCATACGGAAGAAAACCAGCCAGGCCACCGGCAGGGCCAGGAAAGGCAGGAGAAACGGGTAATGCCACCCGAAGAGGGCCAGCATGCCGCCGACGGCAGGATAGGCGGCGGTCCCCACTGCAAGGACGCTGGCGTTGTAGCCCATGGCCGCGGCGCGGGCCCTGCCCTCGAACAGGTCGCCGATCACCGTCGCGGAAAGGGAGGCCAGCGCCGATCCTCCTGCCCCCTGGAAGAACCTCAGGACGAGGAGAAGGTTAAAGTCCCGGACCAGGCCGCACGAGCCGCCTGCGACGGCAAAAAGCGCCAGAGAAGGGACGAGGATCCTCTTCCTTCCGAAACGGTCCGCCAGGATGCCCAGGAAGGGAGACAGGAAGATGCCGGGAAGGGTGAAGACGATGATGAGAAGGCCGATCCGGCCGGCCTCGATCCCCAGGTCCTGGATGATCCTGGGGAATGCGGGGGTGATGCTGGCCACCCCGAGAACCCCCATGAGGGTGACGGCGAAGATGATCCGCAGATTGGGGTTGCGGTAAACCCTGATCGTCTTGTCGTCCGTGGAACTGCTCATGCCGTTAACTCCTGTCCCCGCGCGGGGCGCGTTGATGACTTCTTGCAAGCCATCAACTCCGCGGTTAGTCAGCTCTTTCCGCTTTTACAGGACCCGGGATTGCTTCCTAATGTAATCACCTTCGTTAATCTTCCCCTCCCTCCTGGCCCGACGAAGCTCTATGCGAAGGCAGCTGAGGGTCGGGGTGAGGGGAGGGTGACCCACCCCCTCACCCCGACCCTCTCCCCTTCGACGCACTTTGTTTGCTCAGGACTGCGCCACGGAGGGGAGAGGGAGAATGAGGAGTTTCGCCTTACCCTGCGTAACCCTGCGGAGCGGCCTTTAGCCGGCCGCGCTGTGGTTAGCTGGCTCTTGCCGCTTTCACAGGAACTGTTGTTCCCCCTGGATTTAAGCTTTCCTCTGTGGCCTCTGCCTCTGTGAGAAACCCCATGCTCTGGGGCCACACGCCCATGATCCCGGCATTGCGGTGTCGATGCTTTTAAAGTTTATTAAATTTTTGGGAGAGCCGGGTGATACAATGTAAGCTGTAAAATCCCGCGGAACTTCCTGAACGAGCGGAGAGAAGAGCATGCATGAATAATGCACTAAAAGGAGCGCTGTTGTCCGGTGTAATTTTCCCGGGCCTCGGCCAGGTCTTTTTAAAACATTATAAACGCGGCATTCTTTTGATGCTTACGGTGTTCGCCGGCCTGATGATCATCGCGGTCAAAGCCGTGCAATATGCCTTCACCATTCTCGAAAGGATCGAGCTGCAGGGAGGGGTCATTGAAATAAAGGCAATTACCGACGCGGCCGCCCGGGCTTTGACCGCTTCTGACAGCGTCATTTACAGGCTCGGGTTCCTGGTGATCGTCGCCTGCTGGATCTTCGGGATCGCCGATGCCTACAGGATCGGAAAGAAAAAGGACCTGGAGGGGTGAGATGTTTCTATACAGCGACCTGAGAGCAGAGCGTGTCCTGTCAGACAAGGGTGTTCCCTGCCCCGTCCGGGGCTGCTCCGTGCAGGTCGAAAGGCAGAAGGGGCGGTATCAGAAGACAGAGGAGTACAAATGCCCTAAACACGGGATATATATCACCCCGTCAACCTTCGAATATGAAAAGTTCGAGGACAACCTGCTCTGGATCGACGAGGGGGACAAGGCTCTCCTGGAAAGGATCTTTGCGGATAAACGTGAATACAGGATGACCCAGGAAAAGAGCGAGAATGCCGCTGTCTGGAATGTGTTCCGGTATCTCGAAAAGAAGGGGCTTGTAAAGCCGTTCCTCGATTCCATCTCCAGGTCCGGCAATGAAGGGGGCAGGGTGGTCTACTGGTCTTTCGACCAGGCCGCGGGCGGCCCCTGGGAACCGCTGACCCTGGCGAGGGAGGAGTTCGGAGAAAAGGCGACCCAGGGCACGGAGCCCGACCTTGTCATCGAAACGGAGGGCAACGTCTATTTTTTCGAAACCAGGCTGGCTTCGGGGAACAAAACGGCTCCCGGCAACCCGGACAATAAAAAGAGATATGAAACCGGCGGCGACGGCTGGTTCGGTAAGGTATTTAAAACGGGGGTCGACTTCGACAGGGTGGCCAACGAGGAAAGTTTCTATGTGCTGATGCGGTTGTGGCTGCTCGGGACGTGGATCGCCAATGAAAAGCTCAGGCGCAACTTCTTCCTGGTCAACCTGGTCCTTAACAGGAAAGATCAGGATGTGGAGCACCTGTTCGGCCGTCACGTCGGGTACAACGAGACGAGAGCTTTCAAACGCCTGTCCTGGGAACAGATCTACTCTCTCGTCAAGCGGGTGGCCCCCGTGGAGGGCAAGAAAGAGATCGTCCGGTATTTCCACTGCAAGACCCTGGGCTACAACAGCAGCGGCGCTCTCCAGCGTGCTTTTTCCGTTTGAACTTCATGGCTGCCGGGAACCATGTGCTCTGACACCGGATTCTTCATACCCGAAATCCGCGAGGAAGGCCCGTTTGGTCGGGACTTCGGGGTCGGCGGGTGGCGTCGATGCCGAAAAGTCCAGGTACCAGGACCGGCGTGTCAAAAACAGACCCCTCAGACACCCCGACCGGAGGCCGGCCCAAACCAATCGCGGATTTCGGGCCTGAAGATTCCCTTTCAGGCCGGCATGCTGTTCTGATATTATTGACAAGATCCACACCTCAATAACCAGGGGTACTGCGATTTCGACGGAACCACCGTTTCCTTTTCACCCGGAGGCGGTTGGGGATTATAATTTACTATGTGGGTACGCTCACCCACGGGGGCATTATCAAACGCGAAAGCATTCAAGCCGAAAAGGGGGACGGAATGAAAATCCCGGAATATGTCAGCAAGGAAGAAGTCCGGAAAGTTTGCTCGGAGCTGGGGATCAGCGACTGGTCGATTCGCACAGGAACCGACGTCCCTGCCGGGGAGGCCGGGATCATTTTCGGGAAGGTCAGACCGGCGGATCTCGACATCGACCTGGAGGAGTTCAGGAAGGGGCTCGAGGTCGAGCTGGAGCACGGCACCATGTTCCAGGACGTCAACGTCACCAACAACCACCCTCTCCTGACCGGCAAGATCGTGATCGCGCACTTCAGGGAGATGCTCGACTACTACCTGCGCCTCGATGTGGCCGAGATCGAGGGGGATATTTTCAAAGCCCTCCTTGCCGGTGACGCCCGGAAGGCTCTCGCCAAGCAGGGGAAGCTCACCGGCGCACGTCTGGAGCTGGCCCGGTGGGAGGAGAAGCAGCTCCAGCGCGCGGCGGGGTAAGCGACGCGGCCGCCGGCAGTGGCCGACGATGGCCTGTCGGACATCCCGACGGCGGATCTGTTTTAATACCAGAGGAAAGGGAAAACGACGCTTGTCCCTTTCCCCTCCGCCCACAGGGCGGCCTTTCCCTCCTATCCTTCCAGCAGCCGCCTCCAGTTCGCGGAGTGCCGTTTTTCGTCCTCCAGGAACTCACCGATAAAGGCCGCTTCTTCCTCGGTGAAGCTTCCCTCCTTGACGAATTCGGTGTATTCACCGGCGGCCTTGTCCTCGAAGGTGATATCGCCCCGCAGGACGGCCTTCCTGCCGAGGAGGGAGGTGGTCCTGCCGATGGCCTGGCCCACGATCCAGAAGAGGTTATGGAGGGGGGATGGTGCGAGCCCCCTGGCCTGCAGCAGGGAACGGAAGGTCTCCCTGTGGTGCTCCTCGTTCTCCAGGGCGGCCGCCATCATGGAACGTTCCCCGGCCCCGGCCAGGGCGCCGAGCTGGGTGCGGTAGATCTCCACAGCCATGACCTCGAGGTTGAAAAGTTTTTTCAGGATACGAACGGCTCTGCGGTTTGCCGGCATGATTCCCTCCTCCCGGGTTTGTTCACATAATTCTTTTTAGCATAGAACCAGGAGTCTGTCAGCGAACCCCCCGCATCGATAACTTTTGGGGCAACCGTTGAGGGCGGCGCTGGGAATGGGACGGAAAATCGGTAGAAGGTAACAAGTGGAAAGGTTTGTTCTATCTCTTTCCCCTTCCTGGCTTTACAAACCGCCCCTCCCGTCCGTACAATCAGTGCAGCATCTGTTTTCGTAACCGGTCAGTCGAAGGAAGAGGGAGGGTTTAATGGAAGTTTTTCTGCGCAGGGTCAGCCTTTTGTTCTCAGCCGGTGTTCTTGGAGGCCTCGTCAACAGCATCGCCCTGTGGGCGATGGGCCGGTTCGGCATCACCGCCATGATGGGGGTAAACCTGGCCCCGGCGTTCACACCCGTGTGGCTTTACCCGAGGATGATCTGGGGTGGTATCTGGGCGGCGCTGTTTCTCATCCCCGTGCTGAAGCATTCGCCCTTTAAAAGGGGAGTACTCTACAGCCTGGCTCCCTCGGCAGTCCAGCTGTTCGTGCTGTTTCCTCACATGGCCTACAAGGGCTACCTGGGCCTGGAGCTTGGAGGGTTGACGCCCTTTTTGGTAGTGGTTCTCAACGCCGTCTGGGGGATCGCAGCGGCTTACTGGCTGAGCATGCTGGGGGAGGATTAAAACACAGGGCGAAGGGGAGCATGGGAGCAGGGGAGCGGGGGAGCAGGGGAGCGGGGGGGGAAGAGCGGTATAGGGGTAATCACTCCTTTGGCGTCATCGGAGGCGATTCCTTTGCCCGTCCTGGCCTCCACCAGATTGACGAAGGCCCCCAACTGCGACACCGCCCCTTTTCCAGCATCTTTTCCAGCTTTCCACAACTCAAAACTCGTGGTAAAGTTCACAGGTTTTTTGTGGGGTATGCACTGGGCAAAAGGTCCGATCCGGTGCGGGTTTGGCGTGCCATGGGGTTCGATGCCGCTGCCTGCCATACCCATTATCTTCGAAATTATCCGCGAATGTCCCGCGGTCAACCGGCTCTGCCGACTGCCGTAAGCGTAACAGAGGGGGAACCATGACTACCACGGGAAAGTTTTTAGCAATGGGTTTGATGCTGGCACTTTTCGTGTCGGCTTCGTGCTCCAGATCGAGCGAAGCGATCCACATCGGCGCCGCCCTTGCCACCACCGGTCCAGCGGCCATGCTGGGTACTCCGGAAAAGAACTCCGTCGAGATGCTGGTCAAGGAGATCAACGGCAGCGGCGGGATCGGGGGCGTTCCCCTCAAGGTGATCTGTTACGATACCGAGGGAGACCCCACAAAGACCGTCATGGTCGTGAAAAAACTGATCAACAAGGACAATGTGGTGGCCATCGTCGGGCCGACGACCTCCGGGACGACCCTCGCGGTGATGGACCTGGTCGAGCAGGCGGGCGTCCCCCTCGTGTCGTGCGCATCGAGCAGGAAGATCGTCCAGCCGGTTCTCTCCAACGTTTTCAAGGTCACCCATTCCGACAGCCTGGTCGTGGAAAAGATCTACGACAAGCTCCGGAAGGACGGCAACCGGAAAGTGGCCTTGCTCACCGTTTCCGACGGCTTCGGGAGCTCCGGAAGGGAAGCGCTCCTGGAGATGGCCGGCCGGTACGGCATTGAGGTCATCGCTGACGAGCGTTTCGGTGCGTCCGACACCAGCATGATGGCCCAGCTCACCAGGATCAAGGGTTCCGGATCGCAGGCTCTTATCTGCTGGGGAACGAACCCGGGTCCGGCCATAGTCGCGAAAAACGCGAGGCAGCTGGGTATAACCATGCCCATTTACAACTCCCACGGCGTCGCGTCCAAAAAGTTCATCGAGCTGGCCGGAAAGGACGCCGAGGGGATCATGCTCCCCGTCGGCAAGGTCCTGATCGCGGATCAGCTGCCGGATTCCGATCCCCAGAAACCGGTCCTGATGAAATACAGGGAGGACTACCAGAAGGCATATAACGAACCTGCCAACACCTTCGGGGGACACGGGTATGACGCTGTGCGCCTCCTTGCGGCCGCCCTGGAGGAGATGGACAAGCTGGGCGTCAAGGTCAACCGGGAAGGCGTCAGGTCCCGTCTGGATAAGACCGCTTCGCTGCCCGGCATTGGCGGCGTCTACAACCTCAGTTCCGACGATCACAACGGCCTGACCATCGACGGTCTGGTCATGGTCCGCATCGAAGAGGGAGCCTGGAAGATCATCGAGTGAGGAAATGGAAAAAGACGCTTTTCCATTTCCCCGGGATATTAATAGGTCATGAAAAGTCCCGCCTTGACACTCACCGACAATATCTCTATCATTTAAGTCGAGAAAGGGCCTTCCCGGGTTGGAGGGTCTTTTCCTGTTTTAAGGCCTATGCCTCCCCGGTGAATTAATCATGCTCTTGAAGATATGTTTTTCATGATTAGGCTCAAAGAGAACAGGTAACCAACTGAAATGGAGATATGTTGAGCAAAACGGTTAACAAAAATGTGATGGTGATCACGATCTTTGCCGTTATCGCGATCATAGCCTTCGCGGCCCTGCACGCATCGTGTCATTCAGGCGCCTATTCCGTGTGCCTGCTCACTGTTTGCGCCTTCATCCTCGCGTCCACGGGTGTCTACATCCCCTTGAGCGTCGTTCCGTTCACCATCCAGGTGCCTGTCAACAATGGCGCCGCCATCCCTTTCCGCCTGGAAAGACCTCCCCGTACCTGACTGAACACTTGTTCCCTGAAGCGTTTCACCACAATAACCATGCTCACACCTCGAAAGGAGGATGGCCATGGAAAAAAGAAAGGATAACTTCGCGTTCCGTCACGGTTCCGATCTCATCTACGTCACAAACGGCCTGGATCTGGCGACCCACACGAACATCGTGTTCGGCTTCCCCGGGTTCACCGACGGAGACATGAATGGCGGCGGGCACGAAGGTATGTGATCATTGGTAAATATGACGGGGGGTATTTCAGGGCGAAGGGGAGCGAACAGCTCCCCACGCCTCCCCCCGTTGTCTGAAGAAGGACCACGAGTCCCCGGAGGCAGAGATAATGAGTGGGAAAAAATATTGACCTTGATCCCGATCACTTCCGCATCGTCGTGCGCGGCCTCCCCAACATGGAGGAGCGTATCTTTAAATGGTGACTTCGGGCGACGATGAACCTGAAGCCGGGAGGTCCGGATGAACCCTGAACTTTTCCACCTTGGTCCCTTGACCGTTCACACCTATGGGATGTTTTACGCCCTGGGTATCCTGGCTGCCGTCGGCCTGGCAGAGCACCTCCACCGGCGTGACGGCGGCACACCGGGAATCATTGCAGACATGGCCTTTCCCGTCGTGACCGGGGTTTTCCTGGGCGCCCGGACCCTGTTCGTACTGGTGGAGCATGAGTATTATCTGCGCCATCCCATCGAGGTCCTCATGGTCTGGAAGGGCGGTCTCGTGTTTTACGGGGGATTCATCGGAGGGGCACTCGCTTTCATTGTAACTGTCCGGATCAGAAAGCTGGATCTCTGGGACCTGGCGGACAGCGTGGCACCCGGCATCGCCCTGGGTCACGCCCTGGGACGCCTGGGGTGTTTCTTCGCCGGTTCCTGTTACGGCCGCCCCACCGATGTTCCCTGGGCCGTTACCTTCACCGATCCCAACTCCCTTGCGCGGGACATCCTTGGTATCCCGGTGCACCCCACACAGCTCTATTCCTCCGCTTTTTTATTTTTTCTTTCGGCTATACTTGTCATCGTGGGCAGGAGGCGAAGGTTCCGGGGGCAGGTCTTCGCCAGTTACGTCCTTTTGTACGGAACGTTCCGGTTTTTCATCGAGTTTTTAAGGGGAGACCCCAGGGGTGAGGCGGCCTTCGCGGGGCTGACGCTCTCCACGGGCCAGTGGATCAGCGCACTCCTCGTTCCCGCCGCTCTGGCTGGCACCTTTTATCTTTGCCGGAAAGGAAAAACAAACAGTGGATCAAGAGAGGTACTACTTCAAAACAGAACTGAAGCTGCCTTACGGCAAGGCCGTTGAGGCGGCAAAGAAGGCCCTGGCCGAAGAGGGTTTCGGTGTTCTCACCGAGATCGACGTCCAGGCAACCTTGAAGAAGAAACTGGATGTGGATTTCAGGCCCTACGTCATCCTTGGCGCCTGCAACCCGTCCCTGGCCCACCGCGCCCTTCAGGCCGACGGGCAGATCGGCCTTCTGCTTCCGTGCAACGTCGTGGTCCAGGAAACTGAGGGTGGGTGCCGGGTGTCGGCCATCAACCCCGAAGTGGCCATGGAGCCCGTGGGGATCACCAAGGTGAAGACCACGGCATGCGAGGTGGCCAAAAAACTCAAAAAAGTGATCATGGCGATGGAAAGGCATTGAACTGAAAGGAGCTGATTATGATGGGTTGGGGAAACCAGGGCTACGGAATGATGGGTGGAGGAGGTTACGGAGGTTACGGAGGTATCGTCATGATCCTTTTCTGGCTGCTGATCATCGTCGGCGCGGTATTCGTTATCAGGTATTTCGCCGCCGGACACCGCTTTCCCGGCGGTCAGGGAGAGGGGCTGGCTCCCCCGCGCGATCCTTTGGAGATCCTCCGGGAAAGGTACGCCATGGGTGAGATGAGCACGGAGGAGTTCGAGGAGAGGAAGAAGGTCCTGGAGAGCGGGCCATGAATGGGCGGCGATCGGGAAAAACCCTCTGGTGGGGCGTGGGGCTCATCCTTGCGGGTTTCGCCGGGATGGCCCTCTTTCTTGCAGGCGGTTCACGCGTGGCGCCGTTTACAGGATGGGGCGGCGGAGGGGTTCTTGACAAGGGATCCTACTCTTCCAACGGGGAGAGGATCTACTACCTCGGCATCGACAGCGCGGGGAACCGTATCAGGACGCGGGGCGGCCCGCACTGGCTCAGGGCCATGGGCGGCAGCTGCGTCAATTGCCACGGGGTCGGCGGGCAGGGCAGGTTTCCCGTCATGATGGGGACGAAGGTGCCCACGGACATCCGGTACCAGACCCTGACATCTGAAGAGCACGGTCACGACGGCGAAAACGGTGAAGCCGGGCCTGTCTACACCGACGAGGATATCCGGCGGGCCATAACGGATGGCGTGGAGCCGGACGGCAAACGGCTCGACCCCACCATGCCCCAGTGGAAAATGGGGAAGGATGATCTCGACGATCTTCTGGGATACCTGAAGTCCCTGAAATGAGACCTGAAAGGGGCCCGTTACACGCGAACCGGTGAGATCTGTTTTTTACCGGTCTGACGGCGGTGCTTCTCCCCGCGGATCTTCAGGTGCCCCCTGTTTTAATAAAAAAAAAGGGGGGGGGCGGATGACCGCCCCCCCCTGGAAGGGTACCCTTATTCAAGAACCCTGTAGATCCTGCCGGTATCCTTTTCAACCAGCAGCCGGTCCACGAGAGCCTCGCCCTTCCTGGTCACGACCTGGACCTCGAATCCGTCCTCGGTCCCCTTGACCTTCCCCACCTTCAGGTTCGGATTGCTGCGCGTGATCCGGTTGGTGATGATCTCTTGGGCGTCCTTTTCGGTGAGATCCAACTTCCTTGCCTCTGTGTCGACGTTCCCACAGTAGCCCTGGCCACCCCCGTAACCGGGTGCGTCGAAGTCCATCATTCCGCCCCGGTAACCCATGCGGCCGTAATCATCTCCCATGTGGTTCCAGCCGTAGGTGTTGTGGGCACTGGCGAGACCGTAGCCGGAGCCGACGATGGCAAGAGCCAGTACCGCGATCAATGCTGTCCTTTTCATTACATCCTCCTTGTTCAAGTCAACCGTTATTGGTTTTGAGCTTCACCACCTGATAGAGCATACGCCGTGCCAATGCCGGGCAGGGAGGATGTTTTTTATAAGATATTGTTTTATAAGCAAAAAATTTGGCAAATAGTTTTCAGGGTGGGGGAGGGTCTTTGCGCTGTGGTACCTAATTACCCACAGGCGGCGCGCGGGGGTGTTACGAAAATATCCAGTGGGAGCGTGGGAGCGGGGCTAAGGTCAGGACAGGTCGTTTGACGCGGTGACACGGAACCTCAAACCCGGAACCCGGAACTCCCCTTCGGCAAGCTCAGGGCCGTGAGCCTGTCGAACGGCCGCCGAAGACCGGCCTATCCCTCTATACCGTACTCCCTGACCTTGGCAAGAAGGGTCTTGCGGGTGATCCCGAGGATGCGCGCTGCATGGGTCCGGTTGCTGTCGGTGTCGGTCAGGGTTCTTTCAATGAGGATCTTCTCCATCTCGCGAAGGGAGATGCCGGCCCGGATCCTTGAAGCGGGGTCCTCCTTTCCCATTGCCTCCGGTGAACCGATGCCAGGGAGATCTCTCTCCTCAAGATAATCGCCGCGCGACAGGATGATGGCCCTTTCAATGACGTTCATCAACTCGCGCACATTACCCGGCCAGTCGTGGGAGAGGAGACTTGTTAGCGCCCTTGGTGTAAACCCCTTGATATCCTTACCGTGACGCCTGGAAAATCGCTTGAGAAAGAGTTCGGCGAGGGGGGGGATGTCGATCTTTCTTTCCCTGAGGGGCGGGATCCGGATGGGGAAAACCGAGATACGATAGTACAGGTCCTCGCGGAAGCGGCCCTCCTTTACCTCCTCCTCAAGGTTCCTGTTGGTGGCGGCGATGATCCTCACGTTGGTGTCGATCTCCTGGGTCCCGCCCACCGGCGTGATTCTCCCGTCCTGAAGGACCCTGAGGAGCTTGGCCTGGGCCGGGAGAGGGAGTTCCCCGATCTCGTCCAGGAAAAGGGTGCCTCCCCCCGCCGCCTGGAACCGTCCCTCCTTGTCCCGGTCGGCGCCGGTGAAGGATCCCTTTTTATGCCCGAAGAGTTCGCTCTCGATGAGGGTGTCAGGGATGGCGGCACAGTTAAGGGTCATGATCCTTTTCCCGGCCCTCAGGCTCATTCTGTGGATGGCTTCGGCAAGGACTTCCTTACCGGATCCGCTTTCGCCGGTAAGAAGGACCGTCGCGTCCGTGGGGGCAACCTTGACGGCTTCGGCCAGAATGTCGTTCATCACGGCGCTCTCGGCGACAAGATCCAGGCCCTTCAACTCAGGCATCGACGGCGTTCTGCCGGCGGTCCTGCTCACAGCAGGCTCAATGGCCGCCCGAACGGCTTCCTCGAGCTCTTCCATATCCAGTGGTTTGAGGAGGTAATCAACGGCGCCGACCTTGAGAGCTTCAATGGCGGTTTCCACGGTGGCGTAAGCGGTCATCATGATGACGGGCAGAGCCGGGTTGAAACCCCTGATCTGTTTCAGTGCCTCCATCCCCCCCATGCCGTGCATCTTGATGTCCAGCAGGACGAGGTCCACGATCTCCGTCTCGAGGGTCTTGAGCCCCTCCTCGCCTGAAGCTGCCTCCAGCGGTTTGAAGCCCCGTTCCCTTAGGGACTCCCTGAGCATCAGGCGGTGAGCGTTGTCGTCGTCGATAATGAGGATGTTCTTCAGGGCCATATTGTCCGTATTTTTCAAGCCCCCCCCCTTCTCGGGATCTCGATGGCGGCCCTGGTACCGCCCCCCTGGTTCGGACGGAGGGTAGCCCTCCCGCCATGGAGCCGGGCGACCTTTCTCACCATGGGCAGTCCAAGTCCGGTCCCGCTCTCCTTCGAGGTTTCGAAGAGGGCAAACAGCTTCTCGCTGTCCTCGGGAATCCCCTCGCCCTGGTCGTCGACAGCCAGCCGAAGCGCCTCTCCCTCGACCTTGGCGGATAGCTGAACGGTCTGTCCGGGCCGGGAAGCCTCAATGGCGTTAATTACCAGGTTGAGGAGGGCCTGGATGACCATGTCCCGGTCCATAGGCCAGGAGATCTCTTTTGAAGTGTTGTCCACTCCCAGTTTTATTTCCTTGAGCCTGGCATCACCTGCCGCCAGGACCTTGACATGCTCCAGGATATCCAGGACCTTCCAATCAAGCAGCTCGGGGTTCTCCTGGCGGGCATAGGAAAGGAGACCGCTCACGACGCTGTTGAGGCGGTCCACCTCCCGGATGATGGCCTCCATCATGGCGCCCTGCTCCCCGGGCACCTTCCCTGCCAGGAGCTGCGCAAGCCCGCGGATGCTGCTCAGCGGGTTACGGATCTCGTGGGCTACAGTAGACGACAGCCTGCCTAACTCTGCCAGCCTCTCGGATTGAGCGAGCTGGTCCCTCAGTGTTTCCAGTTCTGTTATGTCCTGGAAAAGGATGAGAAACCCCCCGGGTTCGCTGCCTTCACCGGGGAGCGGCGTGGCCGAAAGGTTTATCTTCAGCCTGCGGCCGTCCACTTCCATGTCTCCTTCAGTGACGGGATGATCGATCCCGTTCCTGAGTGAATCACACAGCAGGAGCTGTTCCGGGAAAATATCCTGAGCCGACATTCCCCTGAGCCGATCCTCCGGCATGCCGAGAATGGCCGATGCCGAGGCGTTGGTGACCGCGATCCTTCCCTCCGGATTGCACAGGATCAATCCGGCCGGCATACGGGTGACGATCTCGCGAGCGTAGGACTCTGTGCGGGCAAGGGCCGTTGCGGCTTCACGGGCCTTCTGGCTCCAGAACCCCCATCCTCCGATCCCCGCGATCGTCACCATCAGGAGGAGGCCCATGGCCAGGTTCATGCGCAGGTGGTGCCCCTTCAGATAGTACGATGCTGCGGCGTCCAGGACCACTGTTATGCGGGTTCCCGTGGGGAATATGCTCCGGGCCCCGTACCTCCCCATCATGTGCCTGCCAAAGGGTCGTCCTTCACCGGGTTCGGGCAGATCCCTGACCGGTCTTTGATAAACGAAAAGACCGGGTTCCCTTATGAAGAGGCCGTCCCCGGGGATCTGCGCGTTAAAGGAGGGCGAAAAAAGATCTCCCGGAAGGTCTTCGGGGGACAATCGGCTCTCACTTGCCGCAAAAAGACCCTCGGGAGAGGTGATGTAAATGAGAAGAGCGCCGGATTCCGTGGCGTTGGCGTTGAGGAGATCCTGAACAGCCTCCGCACTCCACGTTGCGTGCATTATGCCCACGTTCAGACTGGCCGCCAGGCCATGGGCGATCACTTCCGCCTGATGGTGGAGGCTTTCATCGATGAGATCGCTTTCGACGCGTGCGCTGCGATAGGTGATCAGGAAAACGATGACAATGGGTATGAGAAGGGCCGCTCCCATGAGCAGGTTCTTCCTGCCGCTCACTATCGGAAATTTCAGGCCATACAATACAACTTCTTGAGTGCTCATCGGTTGCCATTCCCTGAAACGCTGACATCACCAGGCCATTTATAGGATCGGTCCAGCTTCCTGGGCAACCCTGTCACCTTGACTGTAAAATTGCTTTCGGGTGGTTCGATGTCAAACGTGATCAGTCCGCTGGAATGATGTCCTCTCATCGGTGTGGCAGAGGCTGGCCTGAAAGTACCCAGCCCTGTCTCAAGAGTAACTGTTTCCATGAGGTTGAAATCGTCGAGAACAATGTCGTGGCTGTTGGCAAAATAGCGAAGAACGAACTTTTTTTCATCGGAGCCTTCAGGTCTCAGCTCGAACCGGATATCTCCAGGTTCCATTTTCCCGGTGATGAAGCTCGGCAGCTCCTTTGGTCCGAGCATCGGGCCCGTGCCGGACTCGCCAGGCTGGGATAGAGTCGTGTTTACAGCGGACTCATTTGACCCGAAGTAGGCCCTTCCTGCCACTATCGCCAGACCGATCCCCAAAAGGAAGATGGCGGAGAGAAGATAGTATCCGGCGAGTTTTTTATCCACTTTAAGGCCTCCGACTGTCGTTGATGTTAACCATTATATACCAACCACCCGGGTGGGTCAGCTGGTTTGAGGAAACGACAGCTGTACGGGTGCACTACTGTACGTCGATCATTACAGGTTGGAGATATCGGGTGACTTCCTGGTGCATGGAAGCTGTTCGGCAATAAAAACAACACGCACTTCCCCATGTTTGGGGAAGTGCGTGGGTACGGCAATAATATGGTGAAAAAACAGACCTGGTCTCCCTTTGAGAGAACAGGAGAACCGGATCAGGATGCTATCCCAGGCCTAAAAAGGTATCCCTCGCATTCGCAGAGACGGGGAGGGGGTTGAATCGTTGTTTGCCTGTAGCAGCGCCTTTGAGGTAAAAATTGGCGCACTCATAGTCACAGAACTGTTCAGCCGGAAACGCGCCGAGCAGGTACCGAGCCGCACCATCCTCGAAACTTTTGGTGCAATGAGAGCAGTTGGCCAACAATAAGAGACTTCCAGGCTTGCGATGTTTCATTTCAATCTCCTTCTTCCCTCGGATTACTATTAGCCCGGACTATTCACGAGGTTCTTTTCCGTTCCGGCGGCGTTGCTGAGTCGTTCGCTTGTGCGGAATACTAAAGT